>JBBSSV010000039.1:0-10516 GCA_038241705.1 Burkholderiales bacterium
CACACTCAGTACTGCATCTTCTCTCGTGACCGCATTAGCGCCAATAAACCTTACCGATTTGCTTGCCAATAGGGACAGACGGGTACGCTGTGGTTCACAAGCAATGAATAAATCGGTGCGCTCACATAAAGCCTGAAAGAGTAAAATAATCTGCGCCTCATCGAAATGATGGATGAAAAGGTTGGCAACACAAACGTCCCACTTCTGGACGGTGGACTCACGCACCCAATCTTCCAGTTCTTTGCAAACAACATCCGTCGTCCAACCCAGACGTCTGAATGCAGCGACCGTTGCATCACTCACCAGACAATGGCGATCCAGCAGGGTTACACGTACTTGCGGCCATTTACCTTGGCAAAGCTGCGCGACTCGTAGCATGGTCGTGCCATCCCCTGCACCCAGTTCAAGTACGCGCAACGGTGTACCAGCACCACTAGGCAGCGCATTTGAAATCACTCTTGCCGATCCCATGATGCGGTTGATGCGCTGCAAATCTTTGCGTGAACGCACGGCGCGAGGATCTGAGGCGGACAAATGGTCCAGTGTTTCGTCTTCGAGACGGCGAGGAAAGGCTGACATCTTGAAAATGTCCACACGCTTATTCCACAGCCAGCAACGCACCATGGCATGAAAAACCAGCGCCGAACGATGACAGCCACCAGGCTCCGCCCGGCGCCTCGTCTGCCAGAGCTGCCTCGAGCACAAAATAGACGAAAGCACTACTCAGATTGCCGTACTGGCGCAGCATCGACGCACTGTAGCGAAAGTCATTGCCCGATACGCCCAATGTTGCTTCTAGCGCGAGCAGTACGTCGCGACCGCCCGCGTGCATGATCCAGTTGCTGATGTCGTCCTGCGCGATACCGTTGCGCGACAGTACGGTTTGCAACACTTCAGCTGCGTAACGCGAGGCAACGCCCGGCACAGCCTTTGTCAAAATATTGCGCAACATGCCGTCTTGCTGCTCAAACTTCAACGCGTCGCGCAGTTCTGGGACAATCAGCGAATCATTGTCTTTCCACTCGATTCGTCGTGTGGAAGCGTTCGGGCGGCGCGACAACACTGCAGCACCCGCTCCATCTCCGAACAGGCATGCACTGATCAAGACCCCCGGATCGTCATCCAGATACATCGCGGCGCTACAGACTTCGACGCAAATGGACAGCACATGCTCGCTGTTACCCGAGTCGAGCAAGGTCTTTGCCATGAGCATGTTTGGTAGGGCTGCTGCGCAGCCCTGTCCGACCAGATCGAATGCCCGCACGTTGCTGCGCATACCAAGCATTTCCACAACATAACTGCTCAATCCCGGGCACAAATAACCAGTACAAGTGCTGATGACGATCGCGTCGATCTGATCGCTGCGTAGTGCAGCCCGATCTAGCGCTCGCTGTGCTGCTTGTGCGGCAAGTAAAGGAGCATATTTTAAAAAGCGGCGGTACAAAATATTTGGTTCGATCTGGAAAACTTCTTCCAGAGTGTTGACTGCAAGATGGCGTTGCTCGATACCGTTATCCAACTCTAAAACGGACTTGATGATCATGTGTGAGCGGGGATTGAGGCGTTGAAACCACGCCGACCTCTCATACGCGTCCCAGCACTCGGATTTGCAGTAGCGGTTCTCTGGAACTGCACTGCCGACTCCTGTGAAATACATGAAATTCCTTGCTGGTGACTAGGCAAATAGTTTCGCATAGAGCACATTGATGTTTTCTGCGAATACACAATGCTTTGGTCGTAATCAGTATGTCGAAGCGCCCGTCAGTTCATTTCCGCAATGGGAACCGAGCTGACGGGCAACATCTGACACTTGATTTACTGTCCTGCTAGTCATCCCAAAAACCGGGGGCAAACCTTTTGCCGCAGGCGCTTACATCGAAGCTTTCAGCTAGCTAAAGTAAAAAGCTTCAGTGTCCCACGGTTGCTGCAATGTTTTCAGACTACCCTTAACGTCGCGCCACAATCACATTACCCGACTGAGTTTTCAGCACTAGTGCACCTTCATGGTTGATGGTGGCATGTTGCACCTGGTTGAGCAGGCGCAGGAAGCGGCTTTCTTGCTTCATCAGAGCGGGCGCGCAAGCGCGCATGGAGGTTGCCAAATGGTCGATTTTCAATTGCTCGTCCTGCAACTGATAGCTGCCATTGAAGACATTGCAGCCACTTTCTCCGCCAATACGGCCTTCTTCGTCCATCTTCAGCGTCAGCCGTGAACTGTCAATGATGCCAGCGCCACCCACATCCTCGACCACCCATTCTGTGCCAACGATGCGCTTGGCAGGCGCACCACCACACCCATTCAAAGTCTGGCCATTGACTTTCAGCGTCACGGTATCGGGAAAGCTGGCACCACTCATGCTGTCATTGCAGGACCGGTTGACAATGTTGAGCACAATGTCCTGACCCGGCGCACGCACTACGTAGCGTTGACCGTTGCTCATAGCCTGTACCGGTGGCAGAGGCAGATTCAGGCGCTTTTGGTCGTAATCCAGTTTAAGCATCAGGCGGTTGCCAGAAATTTCAGCGTTCCAGCCAGGCTCATTGCCCACTGCACGGTAATCCGCCTTGGTTGCGCCAGCCTGTTGACTAGTGATTTCCACGCACTTGGGATACTCATGCTGGCCCACTTTGAACATGGCTTCTTTGCCCTTGTTCCAGAAGGTGACCACACCATGGCGGGTCTCGCTTTCATACTTGGCACCCGACGCACTGACGGCCTGAGGCAGAGTGAATTCCTGACCTTCGAAGCGCAGGCGCATCCGGTCATCCTGGAAACTAGTTTCAACGCGGGTATCACCGCACTGGAACGTCGTGCTGATCGGGGACTGCGCTCCCGGCATGGTCGGGGTCGGCGCTTCGGTGCGCAGCAACAGCAGCATGCCCAGATCGATCTGGGCGGCATTCAGGGGAGGCAGCGTGACCTCGCCCTGCCAGACCATTTGATTCTGGCCATCATGCAGCACGCTTTGCAAAAGATACTGGGCGTTCGGCTTCAACTGCGCGCGTTCAAGTTGCAGCGTGAAGGGAATCGGCACCTGGGCGCCTTTCAGCGGGATCGACTGCCCTGCCAGTCGGGCAATGCCCGGCGCACCGGGCAGTGCGTTGGCCGGCACCTCAATGATACGTAGCTCGGCAATACTGTCGGGTGGCAAGGCAATGCGTTCGCGGTAAGCCAGATTGCCCCTGACGACGACCATGCCAACGTCAGCATCTCGGTCAGGCTGGGAAGTTTGTCCTTGCGAAGGCGGCATGGCAGACATGGGAGGCGCAGACTGAGTACCCGAATCCAGCGGCACCGTGGTGCAAGCACCAAGTGCGATGACAGAAAAAACGCTGGCCAGGGCCAAGTTCAGGGGCCAACGCGATGGTCGGGTCGACTGCTTTGGGGGGTGGGGATGCGAAGAAATGACGATCTCCTGAAAGTTATGTGCAGGCATGCTTGAAATTACTTTGCCAATCTAGGAAAGGCTGACCCTGGCCAGCCCTGACCAAAATACTGTAACCAATTTAGCCGCTTCTGGTCTTGAGCTGGCTCGCCTCTTGTGCCAGCCGCGTGATCGCGTCCCAGTTGCCAGCCTGCACCAGATCGCGCGGAGACAGCCACGACCCACCCACACAGATAACGTTTGGACAAGCCAAAAACTGCGCCGCGTTCTGCGGACTGACACCACCCGTAGGGCAGAACATGATGTCGCCCAATGGGCCAGCCATGGCATTGAGCATGCCGATACCCCCAGCGGGCACGGCAGGAAAAAGCTTGACTTGAGCAAAACCAGCCTCACGCGCGACCATGACTTCGGACGGCGTCATCACGCCCGGCAGTAGGGGCAAGCCACTGGCGCGCGACGCCATGGCCAGGCTGGCGGTCAATCCGGGTGACACGCCAAAAACGGCGCCAGCGTCACGTGCAGCGACGAATTCTTCAGGTCGAGTCAGGGTACCCACGCCGACGATGGCGTCCGGCACCTCACGAGCGACAGTCCGAATGGCTTCCAAACCATGAGGGGTACGCAGGGTGATTTCCAATACCCGGATACCGCCCGCCACCAAGGCGCGGGCCAGCGGCACTGCGTGTTCAGGATCATCGATGGCGATCACCGGAATCACCGGCGAGGCGTGCATAATTTCAAGCAGGGTCATGATAATCAGATGCTTTGTTTAACGTGGGTATCTTCATCGCTGAAGGGCTCGGCATCTGCGTGCGCCTGGTTGATTTCCGGCTTGGATGGGGTCTGCAACACCGGCAGACCGAACACTGCTGCACCCTCTTCTGCTGTGCTGGCAAAGGTTCGAAAATGTGCAAACAGCTCGCGCCCCATGCCGACCTGGTTGGAAGACAGCTCTGCCACGGGCAGGGTGCGCCGGTTCCATTCCACTTGCGGAACCAACGCTTCCAAACTGCCCTGTTCGGCATCCAGCCGGATGATGTCACCTTCCTGAACCTTGCCCAGCGGGCCACCGGCCAGTACTTCGGGCGAGACATGGATGGCGGCTGGGACCTTGCCGGACGCACCCGACATGCGCCCATCGGTCACTAATGCCACGTGATAACCCGCATCTTGTAGGCTGCCCAGTGCTGGCGTTAGGGCGTGTAACTCGGGCATGCCGTTGGCACGAGGTCCCTGAAAACGCACGATCGCCACAAAATTGCGGTTGAGCTTGTCGGCGTGGTAGGCCTCCATGAACGCCTCCTGCGATTCGAACAGCAGCGCAGGGGCTTCGACCAAACGGTGCTCGAGCTTGACAGCAGAAACTTTGATCACTGCCCGTCCCAAGTTCCCGTTCAGCAGGCGCAGCCCGCCTTCATGCGAGAACGGCGCGCTGGCCGGGCGCAGGACTTCGATATCTGGGCTGGTCTCGACTGCAGGCTTCCAGATGGCTTTCCCTTTGTCGTCTAGGAATGGTTCAGCGCAATGCGCGCGCAAGCCCTGACCCAGGATGGTGGTGACGTCGTCATGCAGCAAGCCTGCGTCCAGCAGTTCGCGGATCAGAAATCCCGGTCCGCCTGCAGCCTGAAAGTGGTTAACGTCCGCGTCGCCGTTAGGATAGATCCGCGCCAGCATGGGAACAATAGCCGACAGCGCGCTGAAATCATCCCAGTCAACCACGATGCCGGCAGCGCGGGCAATGGCAACGATGTGCATCGTGTGGTTGGTCGAGCCGCCCGTGGTTAGCAGCATGACAATAGCGTTGACGATGCATTTCTCGTCCACTATTTTGCCAATGGGAGTGCAAGCGGGCGCGATGCCACTGATTTCGACGGCACGCTTGGCACCAGCAACTGTCAGGGCATCGCGCAGGGGCGTATAAGGATTAACGAAAGCTGCGCCGGGCAAATGCAAGCCCATGACTTCCATCAGCAATTGGTTACTGTTGGCAGTGCCATAGAAGGTGCAGGTGCCAGGTGAATGATAGGACTGGGACTCGGCCTCCAGCAGGGCTTCGCGGTCGAGCTTGCCCTGGGCATAGAGTTGCCGGATGCGCGACTTTTCGGGATTTGACAAGCCGCTGGTCATCGGACCGCCTGGAATGAACACGCCGGGCAAATGACCAAAGTGCAGCGCACCAATCAACAGGCCGGGCACAATCTTGTCGCAAATGCCCAGATACACTGCCGCATCGAACATGTTGTGTGACAGCGCCACAGCTGTAGCCATGGCAATGGTATCGCGCGAAAACAGCGACAACTCCATCCCCGGCTGGCCTTGCGTGACGCCATCGCACATAGCCGGCACACCCCCCGCAAACTGGGCTACACCGCCCGCGGCGCGCACGGCGTCCTTGATGATCTTGGGAAAATGCTCGAAGGGCTGGTGCGCCGAGAGCATGTCGTTATAAGAAGAGATAATCGCTACGGAAGGGTCATGCAACTGTTTCAGGCGCAACTTGTCATTGGCGGGAAAGGCAGCGAACCCATGGGCCAAGTTGGTGCAAGACAGGGCGCCCCGATGCGGGCCCTTGGTCTTGGCTTGTTCCAACTGTTCCAAGTAAGCAGTACGGTAAGGCTGGCTTTTCTTGATGATCCGGCTGGTAACCTCAGACAGGACGGAATGAACTGGCATGACAACTCCCTTTTAACAGCAAGCTGAAATAGTACTACACACAAGAATTTGACCGAGTGCCCGAGGCGACAAGCTCACAGCGCTTGATGTCCATCAATGAGCGGCGTATAGAGTGCGCCTAAAGACTGAGATTAATTGACATGAAACTCATCCCTTGAATGCGCTAGAACCGTGGAACAGCGCTTTGAAAGTCGTTAGAATGTAATCAAATTACGAGCTTGAGGCAGGCAGCGCCATGCATTTCGTCCTCAACCAGCTTGTCCTCTTTTCATCGATCACTATTTTTCTTTAATTATCCCGACCATGCCTGACACTTCTGCCGCTCGCCTTTGTGAATTGACTACAGAACCTGCATTCCAGTCACTGCAGGCGCATTACCGTCACGCACAGAACTGGCAGCTCAAGCAATTGTTTGCTGACGATCCGGAGCGCTTTTCCCGGTTTTCGCTAGAGGCGGCGGGCCTGTTTCTGGATTACTCGAAGACGCATGTCAGCGACACTACCCTGTCGTTGCTGCTAGCGTTGGCCCAGATGCGCGGCGTGGCCCAGCGCCGCAATGCCATGTTCAACGGTGCGCCCATCAACCACACCGAAGGGCGTGAAGTGCTCCATGTCGCGTTGCGCGCGCCGCGCCAAGAATCGCCGGCCGACAGCGTCAATGCTGACGTCCATGCTGTGCTCGACCAGATGGCGGGCTTTACCGAGCGAGTGCGCAGTGGTGCTTGGCAAGGCTTCAAGGGCCAGTCGATCACGGACATCGTCAACATCGGCATCGGTGGCTCTTACCTGGGCCCAAAGATGGCCTGCCAAGCTCTGCGCGCCTTCAGCCATGAACGCCTGAATCTGCACTTCGTCTCGAATGTAGATGGGCATGATCTGGGCGCCCTGCTGCCCCGGCTGGACCCGGCGACCACGCTGTTCATCATCGCCTCCAAGACCTTCACCACCCTGGAAACCATGATGAATGCGCAGTCCGCACGCGCTTGGTTCTTGCAGCATGCGCCGGAAAGCGACTTGCCGCAGCATTTCGTCGCGGTATCCACCAACGCCGAAGCCGTTGCCGCCTTTGGCATCGATACCGCCAACATGTTTCCCTTTTGGGACTGGGTGGGGGGGCGCTATTCGGTCTGGTCGGCGATTGGCCTGCCGGTGGCGCTGGCGATCGGCTTCGACCATTTCCGCGACTTTCTGGCTGGCGGACATGCCATGGACCAGCATTTTCTGCATGCGCCGCCAGCGCAAAATATGCCCCTGATCATGGGACTGATCGGGGTTTGGTACCGCAATTTTTTTGGCACGACGTCGCTATCAATTGCGCCCTACCACCAGGACCTGGCCTACTTCTCAGGCTATCTGCAGCAGTTAGAAATGGAGAGCAATGGCAAGAGTGTGTCAGCCGACGGCAGCTCGGTGCAGGTCGAAACCTGCCCAGTCATCTGGGGCGATGTCGGCACCAATGGCCAACATGCTTATTTCCAGTTGCTGCATCAGGGCACTGATGTCGTGCCGGTGGACTTCATTGCGGCGCTAGAGGCCGAAGGCGGCCTGCCGGGTCATCAGACGGCCTTGCTGGCCAATTGTTTTGCTCAGTCCGAGGCATTCATGCTGGGCAAGACCATCGACGAAGTACGGGTGGAGTTGCTAGCCAAGGGCTTGAGCACTGACCAGATCGCCCAACTCGCGCCACACCGGACCTTTGCCGGCAACCGCCCCAGCACCACCCTGTTGATGGACCGACTGACGCCGGCAACACTCGGCGCCCTGATCGCGTTATATGAACACAAGGTACTGGTGCAGGGCACCATCTGGGGGATCAACAGCTTCGACCAGTGGGGGGTGGAATTGGGCAAGGTGCTGGCCAGGACCATCCAGGCAGAACTTCAAGACGGTTCCCGTCCGCAATTGCATGACAGCTCGACTAATGGCTTAATCGCCCGCGCCCTGCAGCGAAAAGCATGAGCCGGTGGTTTTGCATAGGACCGAAGCGCAGGTAGGATGGGTGCTGCCCTAGTTTTGCTATTTCCTTTCATCTACAACAACAAGACAACTGCATATGGAATTGACCGATTTTGACCTTGTGATGTTTGGCGGCAGCGGGGACCTGGCTATGCGCAAGCTGTTACCCGCCCTGTACTCGCTAGACTTCAAGAAAAGACTGCCGTCTCCGGCGCGCATCGTTTGCATCGGACGTCATGACTGGGGCCAGGAAGAATTCATCGAACTAGTCAACAAGAATGCCAAGCCGCATATCGATCCTGCCGCCCTGACGCCAGAAAAATGGACAGCTTTTTGCCAGCGTTTTACCTATGCACGGGTGGACGGCAACGATCCCGATACCTTCCAGCCGCTGTGCGATGTGCTGCGCGAGGGACCGGACATCACCCGGGTGTTTTACCTGGCCACGCCGCCCAGCCTGTTTGCCAGCATCTGCAAGAACCTCGCCAAGAATAACTTGGCCACCGAAAATTCCCGTGTGGTGTTGGAAAAGCCATTGGGCCGGGATCTGGAAAGCGCCAAGCAGATCAACTTTGAAGTCGGTCGCGTCTTTGATGAAGGTCAGATTTTCCGCATCGACCATTACTTGGGCAAGGAGGCAGTGCACAACCTCCTAGCCCTGCGCTTCGGCAACGTTCTATTCGAGCCGCTGTGGCGACGCGAATGGATTTCCGACGTGCAGATCACGATTGCCGAAGAAATAGGGGTCGGCAATCGTATGGGCTATTACGAGCCCTCCGGTGCACTGCGCGACATGCTGCAGAACCACTTGCTGCAACTGCTGTGCATCGTGGCCATGGAACCGCCACTTTCGATCTCACCGGACGCAGTGCGCGACGAAAAACTCAAGGTCCTGCATGCACTCAAACCGTTCACACCCATCTCGCTGGCGCAAAACGTGGTGCGCGGGCAGTACCGCAATGGCTATGTTGCGGGCGAAGCTGTGCCTAGCTACCGCAACGAACCCGGCGCCGACCCTGAGTCACGCACCGAAACTTTTGTCGCCGTCAAGGCCGAGATCGATTCCTGGCGCTGGGCCGGCGTGCCGTTCTATCTACGTACCGGCAAACGCATGGCCGATCAACTGGCCGAGATCGTGGTGCGCTTCAAGCCGTTGCCACATTCCATTTTTTCGCAATCGGTCAGCAGCTTCCAGCCCAACAGCTTGGTGATTCGCCTGCAGCCCGACGAGGGCCTGCATCTGTACCTGATGGCTAAGACGCCGGGCGATGGCATGCGCCTGAAACCGGTGGATCTGGAGCTGGATTTCCGCGAGACTTTCAAGTCGCCGCGCATGGATGCCTATGAACGCTTGCTGCTGGATGTACTGCGCGGTCAACTGACCTTGTTCATGCGCAGTGATGAACTAGAAGCCGCTTGGAAATGGGTCGAACCCATCCTGGATTACTGGGAGCAGGACGAAAGCGCGCCCATGCCCTACACCGCCGGCACTTGGGGTCCGGCTGCCGCCAGCGCCTTGATCGGACGCGACGGCTTGCAATGGCGCGAAGAAGCGCTACCCGAAGTCTAGGCCCTCCCTTAACGCCATGTTGCTCGATGCATTACGCACCCGCCATGCCAGCCTGTCCACATCCGCCCAGAAAGTGGCGCTGGCCATCTTGCAGCATCCCCAGCGCACCCTGGCAGAAAACCTGTCGGCTCTGGCTCAGCACGCGGGCGTGTCCGAACCAACGGTGGTGCGCTTTTGCCGCAGCCTGGACTGCAGCGGCTGGCACGACTTCAAGCTAAAACTGGCGCAGGACTTGGCGGTGATGGCGCCGCCTGCGCCAAGCGCCCTGCTGGGCGAAAACCTGGCGAGCGACCTCAGCCAGCAAGTCTGCAACCGCTCCATCAATACCTTGCTCGACCTGCGCAACCATCTCGATCCGGTGCAAATACAGGATGCGCTTGACATCCTGGCTGCGGCGCGTCGGATCGAACTGTATGGCCATGGCAGCTCCGGCATCGTCGCCATCGACGCTCAGCACAAGTTCTTTCGCTCCGGGGTGCCGGCAGTCGCGTATACAGATCCGCACATCCACGGCATTTCCGCCGCCCTGCTCAATCCGGGCGACGTGGTGGTGGCGATTTCCCTGCGCGGCGAAACCCCGGCACTGCTGCGCAGCCTGCATCTGGCGCGCGCGGCGGGTGCAGACACCCTGGTGCTGGCACCAAGCGGCACTCCGGCTGCGGCCCTAGCCACGGTCTTGATTCCGGTCGACATGCGCGCCGACGCCGATCCCTACACCCCGATTTCCGTGCGTCTGGCGCATCTGGTCGTGATCGATATCCTGGCCGTGGGCCTGGCATTGCGCCATGCGCCAGAGCAGCGCCGCCGGTTACAGACGGTGCAGTCCACCTTGCACCAGATGGATTTGCAACTGGACTTGTTCCTGCTGGAAGATTCCTGATGATTCTTTTTAGCGTTTGCCAACGGGCTTAACAGCCGACGCGGGTCG
>JBBSSV010000040.1:0-10482 GCA_038241705.1 Burkholderiales bacterium
TCACCCTCATCAATCTTACTGTAGCGCTCGAAAAGAAGCGATGCGACGACGCAATTCAAGATGGAGTCGCCCAGAAATTCCAAGCGCTCGTTATGCAGACTGCCATGGCTACGATGAGTTAGGGCTTGCTGCAAAAGCGCCGCATCTTTGAACACATAGCCCAGCCGTTTTTGCAATATCCTTACATCCATGTCTGCCTTGCTTGTTGGAACCCCAGTCGGGGTGACAAGGACCATGCTATTCCCAGACCAGGGGCAAGGTCGCACCCCGATAATCGATCACCAGACTGGCTGGGCCTACAAGCCGGATTCTTTTCTCATATGAAAAACCGACTTCCAAACCTTGCTCGGAACGGGCTATCAGCAAATCCTTGCCCTGTATTGCTTCAATATAGTCCACCTGCGCCTGTTTATCGAAGGAGGAGCGAATTTCATTGGGAGTCGTACCCATGTCTTTGGCTACCACAATTGCCTTCTTGATCGTGTAGTACTCTGTCACCGAAGGTACGATGCGCATCGTCAGCAAGCCTACGCCTGCCATCAACAAAAGAATGAACAGCAACCCGATCAGGCCGAGGCCTTGCTCTCTCGGTTTGGACCAGCTTCTCATGGATTTATTCCCTTAATCGAAGCTGCCAATGCGCTTGAGGTTGCTAGGGAAATTGTTCAGATTCAGCCACACGAGAAAAGCCTTACCGACAATGTTCCGGTCCGGCACGAAGCCCCAGAACCGGCTGTCCTGACTGTTGTCGCGGTTGTCGCCCATCATGAAATAATGACCATCCGGCACCGTGCAGGCAAAGCCGTCGATCCGGTAGGTACACAACTCATGCTGGGAAAACGCGTCTGGATTGGACACATAGGGCGGCATTCGGGCGTCATTCAGAATATGGTGCGGATGACCGGAATAGGTTTCGATGAAATGCTGGGAATAGCTCAACCGCTCGTCATCTAGGTAATCCGGCAATGAATCATAGCTTGCTGGCTGACCATTGATGGTCAGCTTCTTATCCTGATAGACGATTTTGTCGCCGGGCACTCCCACTACGCGCTTGATGTAATCCAGCGCCAGATTCTTGGGGTACTTAAAGACCACCACATCGCCGCGCTGCGGATCGTTGAGCTCGATCACCTTCTTGTTGACGATGGGCAGACGAATCCCATAGGTGAATTTATTCACCAAGATCAGATCACCGATCTGCAAGGTCGGCACCATTGAGCTCGACGGAATTTTGAAGGGCTCGTAAAGGAAGGAGCGCAAAACGAACACCAGCGCAATCACCGGGAAGAAGCTGCCGGTGTATTCGACCCAGGCCGGTTGCTTCATGATGCCGGCGGCCAGGGCGCTGCGGCTGCCCGGATCAGGCTTGATGCCTTCCTGCGCCAAGCGCGCCTGGCGAGCATCGAACTCGGCCAACGCCTGATTTGCCCTGGCGCGACGCTGGCGCGCCAGATAGAACGTGTCCATGCACCAGACGATGCCAGTTCCCACCATGAGTACGAAGAGAATGAGCGCAAAATTTTCCAACACCATTTGCGCGTTCACTTATCTTCCACCTGAAGAATGGCCAGAAACGCTTCCTGGGGGATTTCCACTGAACCCACTTGCTTCATGCGTTTCTTGCCTGCCTTCTGCTTTTCCAGCAACTTGCGTTTGCGGCTGATGTCGCCGCCATAGCATTTGGCCAGCACGTTCTTGCGCAAGGCCTTGACGTTTTCTCTTGAAACAATATTGGACCCGATCGCCGCCTGGATCGCCACATCGAACATCTGGCGAGGGATCAGTTCGCGCATCTTCGCGGCCACGGCGCGACCACGGTAGTGGCTGTTGGAGCGATGCACGATGATCGCCAGTGCATCTACCTTTTCACCGTTGATCAGCATGTCGACCTTGACCACGTCTGAGGACTGGTATTTCTTGAATTCATACTCCATGGAGGCGTAGCCACGTGAAGTGGATTTCAGACGATCAAAGAAATCCAAGACAATTTCTGCCATGGGCATTTCGTACACCAGTTGAACCTGCTGGCCGTGATAATTCATGTTGACCTGTACACCGCGCTTCTGGGTGCAGAGCGTGATGACTGCGCCCACATATTCTTGAGGGGTATAGAGAGTGACCGTGACAATGGGCTCGCGCACTTCGGCGATTTTGGGCGGCTCTGGCATCTTGGAAGGGTTATCCACCATGACTAGACTGCCATCCTGCATTTCGACCTCGTAGATCACCGTCGGTGCGGTGGTGATCAGGTCCATATCGAATTCGCGCTCCAGTCGCTCCTGCACGATTTCCATGTGCAGCAGACCCAGGAAGCCACAGCGAAAACCAAATCCCAGCGCCTGCGAAACTTCCGGCTCGTATTGCAGTGAAGCATCGTTGAGTTTGAGCTTTTCCAGCGAGTCACGCAGGGCGTCGTACTGGTTAGACTCGACCGGGAACAGGCCGGCAAAGACCTGCGGCTGCGCTTCCTGGAAGCCAGGCAGCGACTCGGCTGCTGGACGATTGGCCAAGGTCATGGTATCGCCAACCTTGGCTGCCTTGAGTTCTTTGATGCCTGTGATTACAAAACCAACCTGGCCGGCTGAAAGCTGTGTGCGCGGTGTTGACTTAGGTGTGAACACGCCCATGGTCTCGACCAAGTGCTGGGATTCGGTCGCCATCAGCAAAATCTTGTCTTTCACACGCAAGGTGCCATTCATGACCCGTACCAGCATGACCACGCCGACATAGTTGTCGAACCAAGAATCCACGATCAAGGCCTGCAAGGGCGCATCGGGGTCACCTTCCGGTGGCGGCACCTTAGCAATTATCGACTCCAGCACCTCCTGCACGCCCAATCCGCTTTTCGCAGAGCAATGGATGGCCTCGTCAGCAGCAATGCCGATCACATCTTCGATTTCAGCTATTGCCTTTTCCGGATCAGCTGATGGTAGGTCGATCTTGTTCAGCACTGGCACGACTTCCACACCTAGATTGAGTGCGGTATAGCAGTTGGCTACCGTTTGTGCTTCCACGCCCTGCGAGGCATCTACCACCAGCAAGGCACCTTCGCAGGCAGCCAGCGAGCGGCTAACCTCATAACTGAAGTCAACGTGGCCCGGGGTGTCGATCAGGTTCAAGTTATAGGTTTGCCCATCTTGAGCCTTATAGAACAAGGCCGCCGTTTGCGCCTTGATCGTAATGCCACGCTCACGCTCCAGCGCCATCGAATCCAGTACCTGGGAATCCATGTCGCGCTGCGACAGGCCCCCACATAATTGGATGATGCGATCAGCCAGAGTAGATTTCCCATGATCAATATGGGCAATAATTGAAAAATTACGGATATTCTTCATGAAGCATCACAAAAAAGACGCTCTGAACGGGAAGTTGGACCCTAGGGAGCGCCTTGGTGCAGGAAATTGTTCGCCCTGCATTCTACCGGATTTCGCCCTTCACCCGCCGAAACGCATGGAGCAAATCAAGCGGAAAAAAATCAAGCCTTCAGGAACGCCGTCACGCTTTCTCGATCAAGAAAATAATGGCATAGTTCTTGATCCGGCATGCCCTGCTTGACACCAAACAGGACTGGCACGCGCTCGTCAAAACACGCTAGCAATTCAGGATCTGCATCTACGTCCAGAACATTGATCTCATGGTGCTGATCTGCCAGTAAGTTCTGCAACGCCTGCAAAAGCTCACCGCACAGATGACAATAGGAGCGCGAATAAAGAATAAATTTTGTCATGGTCCGTGGACAGGAGGCGCACTCTGCAATCTAAAAGTATTACAACTGGAATGCACTCTTTTCTAGAAAATGTTGAGTTCCTACCAAGGATACACCATGCTGCTTATTGGACAGCAGCAATCAGTCAGTCAGTCAGGAAAACTCTGATCGCAGAAAAAGCAAACGGCAGAGGGATGCCCCTCTGCCGTTTGCGTCGAACAGGCTAAACTAAAATTTACTGATTGGGGCGGATCGGGACAAACTGGGAAGAATCTCCGCGGCGCACCAACAATACCGCCATACGCTTGCGGTCGAGCTTGGCCACCAATTCGTTGAATTGCTGGGCCGTTGTGATGTCGGTATTATTCAGGCGCAGCACAATGTCGTCTTCGCGCAAGCCTGCCCGTGCCGCTGCGCCTTGCGTGGCCTGGACTAGGACACCCTCCTCCACGCCCAACTCTCGCCGCTGACCAGCGGTAAGATCCGCCACCGACAGGCCAAGCGTGTTGAACGTCTGGCTTTCCGGAGCCTTCTGGCTTTTTTTCTTGCCAGTCTCCTCGGCTTCCATTTCAGCGACCTGAACTGTCAATTTTTGTTTGGCGCCTTTGCGCCAGACGGTCAGTGTTGCCTTGGCGCCGGGCTTGGTGCTGCCCACCATGCGCGGCAGGTCGCTCGCGCTTTCGATGGGAGTGCCGTTGTATTCCAGAATGATGTCGCCCGCTTCCAAACCTGATTTTTCAGCAGGACCACCAGCTTCGATGCGTTGTACCAAGGCCCCTTGCGATTTGGGCAGCCCTAGTGATTCAGCCACCTCCTTATTAACTTCGCCGATCTGAACGCCAATCCGTCCCCGCGTTACCTTGCCATGGGCCTTAAGTTGTTCTGAGACACGCAAGGCCTCCTGAATGGGCACGGCAAACGAGATCCCCATGTAACCACCTGAGCGACTGTAAATCTGGGAATTGATGCCGACCACTTCGCCTTGCATGTTGATCAACGGACCACCGGAGTTACCAGGATTGACCGCCACATCGGTCTGGATCAACGGCAGATAGTCACCCGTATCACGCGCCTTGGCTGAAATAATGCCGGCCGTGACCGTATTGTCCAAGCCAAACGGTGAGCCGATCGCAATCACCCATTCCCCCACACGCAAGCCGTTGGAGTCACCCAGGCGCAAGCGCGGTAGGTCGGAAGCACTGATCTTGACCAAGGCCACATCTGTGCGCTTATCAGTGCCGATCACTTTGGCCTTGTACTCACGCTTGTCGTTGAGGGTGACATAGACTTCGTCCGCCCCTTCAATCACGTGGGCATTGGTCATCACGAAACCATCAGCCGAAATGATGAACCCCGAGCCCACGCCACGCGGCACTTCTTCCTCACGCTCTTGGGCATCCGGCTTGCTATTTCCTTGCGGCGAGCGTGGCTGCGGCACGGAGGGTATAGGTACGCCAAAGAAGCGACGGAAAAATTCCTGCATTTCCTCGTCAGCACCGGGCACAGACTGATTGGGATCGATGCGCTCGGTGGTGCGAATATTCACTACTGCTGAGCCAACGCGCTCGACCAAATCACTAAAATCGGGCAGAGCGGCCTGCGCTGGACGCACCGGGACCATATCTGGCGCCGCATAGGAAGGGAAATGCAGACCTAAGGCAGAAATCAACGCTACAGCCGTGAAGGTTTTTTTTGCGAACGGAAGAGTTTTCATGGGTGGATTTTTTCAGACTGGAATTCAATTGAGTGAGCAATCTGGCGAATGGCAGTCGCCGGCACTTCGCCCACAATGGTAAGCCAAAAGTCTCCATGACGCTTCCCGACGACGTGCATAGCACCTTGCTGCAGGGAGCCTTCGGTACGGCTTTGTGCACCCGGCTCGATGAAAACCGACACCGCAGCCAAGCCATCCGAAAACACGATCTGAATGACGTCACGCGTTTGACCAACTGTAGTTTTGTGCTTTTGCCCTGCTTTTGGATCTTCCCTCAGCACACGCTTGAGCTCGCGAATCTTTTGGAAGCCGACGGGCAAGCCAGCAATCGACCAATCAGCCAAGGTAACAGGCTGCATCACGGCTCTTTCCACATGCCAACCACGAATGTCCGGATAGCTTGTTTTGGCGCGGGCTGCATCGATACCGCCAATCGCGATCTGGGTAAAGGTAATCTGCTCGACCACCTCATTGCGCTCGTTGATGGTCTGGGCCCGGAGCAGAAGGCCTGATTCTTTTTCTGCCCACAGTTTGTAGCCGTAGCGCAGATTGTCCTTGGGTCGTAACTCAATCGCTTGACTGGGGTAACCCGCAACGCGCGCTACTTCTCGTTGAGTGATGTGATAGTAACGCTCCAGATAGGACGGACTGGCGGCCACGAGCGCGGGGAATACATCTTGGGTAACCCGCTTTTCAATCAGCACTCGCCTGCTTTCTGGCAGATAGCTGATAATTTCTTCGTTGTTGCGGATGTATTCGCGTGGCGCCCCGTCAAGTATCTCGAGCTTCTCAAACTCATTGCCCGAACGCATTACGTGAGTAATGCGAGAAGTACGTATTTGATTGCCCTGCTGGTAAACAAAAGTTCCGGAATAATTCAGACGCTGGGCTGAAGCCTGGATCTTCTGTAGCCAGCCCAAGGCTTCCTTGGCGGAGGAAGCAGGGACTTCGGCTTGTACTTGAAAGGCAATTAAAACTGCAAAGCTCACCGCCACGCGCAGCAAAACCAGGGATCTGCGCATGAATTACTGTCCGGTCTCAGATTTTCCGGCAAAGTCAGAAGCACGTGTATAAGGCGTTGTGCTATAGACCGACGGCGAAAAGCGCTGATGCGCCATCAGGTATTCATCAATATGCGGATCGCGCAGCATCACTTCCTGGCGTGGTTGCTCTTCAGGCGCGCCAGTTGCCACGGTTAGGCTAGCCTGAACCATTTTTTCCTTGGACGATGCTACTGCAGACTTGGCAACCAAGGGTGCGCTTGCAGATGTTGTGTGTTCGAGGCCCGCTTCGCCCCCACCCAAAGATGTGCCGGCAAAGATTGCCATGCTAGCGATGGTGGCTGCTACCGCGCCAGGTACAGCAAAACGCCCATAAAAATTGTTTTTGGACGATACCAATGTTTGCTTGCGACTAGTAGTCACGGCAGGTGCCACAATGGGCGGTTCTACCGCCAATCGTGCTGCCATATTTGCCGAAAAATCAGGGCGCATCCGAATTGCCATTTCTCTAGAGCGCAGCACATCGCCGATCTGATGATAGGTTTCCCAGGTTTTCTGCATGCCCTGATCCTGCGAAGTCAACGCGCTGGCTATTTGCTCATCTGTCAGCTCAGCATCCATCATTGCTGAAATATGTTCCTGCATTACCTTGTTATTTTTCATAATGTTCCGCCAAACCGTGCCATTCCCTATGGGTGTTGCTTGTCGTTATTATAATGTTCTTTATTACCAACGTTTGTCCAGAGCCGTACCCAAAAGCGGTCTGAGCTTTTCGGCAATCGCTTCACGCGCCCGAAAGATCCTGCTTCGTACCGTGCCAATGGGGCATCCCATGACTTCAGCAATTTCGTCATAGCTCAGGCCTTCGATTTCACGCAAGGTAATAGCCGTGCGCAATTCTTCAGGCAAGGCCTCCATAGCCAGATTAACCGTTTCGGCGATCTGCTTGGTGGCGAGCATGGACTCTGGAGTATTGATGTCCCTTAGGTGCTCTCCATCGTCAAAAGTTTCCGCTTCTTCGGCATCCGCTTCAGTTGATGTGGGTGCCCGCCGGCCTTGAGTCACCAGATAGTTCTTGGCGGTGTTGATTCCGATGCGGTAGAGCCAAGTATAAAATGCTGAATCCCCGCGAAATTGCGGCAATGCACGATAAGCTTTGATGAAAGCTTCCTGCACGACATCCTCTGCCTCTGCTTGGTCGCGCACCAAGCGCGACACCAAACGCATGAGCTTGCGCTGATACTTCACTACCAGCAGCTCAAATGCCTTCTTGTCGCCTTGCTGGACACGCTCCACCAGCCGTTGGTCAATATCGCGCTCTGTCGTCAAGCCTGATTTCCTTGTTTGAATGCAACACGAACGCGCCTCACATTGACCTTCGGAAAATAAAGAAGTTCAACTGCAACCATTAGACACATCCGGCGTTTATGTTTCTTTCCTGTGGCGTTCGCCCAGCCAGTGACAGACAACTGCCAGTCCCCTGAAACCTTCCGGGTCCAGACTGTCACGCAATACCACGATAGATGTCGTTCTTTGGCTTTTATCGGAAAAATGCAAAAGCAGAGCAAGCGGCCACAACGTAGATTGGGCAAGCAACTGCACTTCACTGCTTGCTCTCTTACTTGCAGGATTAGGCGTATGCGTGGGCGTATGTTCCCTTAACTGAATCTTTCCGTTTCCGGAAATATCAATGGTCCACGTTTTTCTTTGATAAAAGAACTGCCCGAAGGCAGTTATTGACATTACCACACACGAAATGGCCAAACCGATCCGCAAACTAGGGGAGTATTGTTGAGGATCAGCTTTCCAAGCAAGAAAGGCAACCAGCAGGCCAAGCCCGAACAGAATGCTCATGGCCACCAGAAGATACCGAGACGGCCTTACCGTAACCGTCAATGCGATCGACATGGCATGAAATAAAAACGCCTTCCATGAGGGAAGGCGGGGAATTCGTTGAAAGGAAAAAACTCAGACTTTCGCGAAAATCAGGGTTCCGTTGGTACCCCCGAAACCGAAAGAGTTCTTCACTGCGACATCTATCTTCATGTCTCTGGCCTCATTGGCACAGTAATCGAGATCGCACTCCGGATCCTGATTGAAGATATTAATGGTCGGCGGAGAGATCTGGTGATGGATAGCCAGAGCCGTAAATACCGACTCCAATCCACCCGCACCGCCCAGTAAGTGACCGGTCATCGACTTAGTCGAATTGACCACTACTGACCTAGCATAGTGGCCCAAGGCGCGCTTGATGGCCACCGTCTCGGCTACGTCCCCCAAAGGTGTGGAGGTGCCGTGAGCGTTAACATAATTCACTTGTTCCGGCTGGACCTCAGCATTGCGCATGGCCGAAACCATGCAGCGATAGGCGCCATCACCATCTTCCAGTGGGGCTGTCATGTGATAAGCGTCCGCACTCATGCCGAAGCCGATGACTTCCGCATAGATCGTGGCGCCACGCGCTTTGGCGTGCTCATACTCTTCCAGCACCATTACCCCAGCACCTTCGCCCAGAACAAAACCGTCCCGATCCTTGTCCCAAGGGCGCGAAGCCGTGACCGGATCCTCATTGCGCGACGACAGGGCCCTCGCCGATGCAAAGCCGCCCAGTCCCAAGGGAGAGATGGTGGATTCTGCACCACCAGCGATCATGACCTCGGCGTCGCCGTATTCAATCATCCGGGCAGCCATGCCAATGCAATGCAAGCCGGTGGTGCAGGCAGTAACAATGGCCAGGTTCGGCCCTTTCAATCCGTATTTGATCGAAAGGTGACCGGAGATCATATTGATGATCGAGGCCGGTACGAAAAAGGGGCTGATCCGCCGCGGTCCGCGATTGGTCAACTCCTCGTGGGTCTGCTCGATCAAGGGCAAGCCCCCGATACCGGAACCCACGATGACGCCGATTTTATCGGCGTTCTCTTCGGTGACTACCAAACCACTGTCTGTCATCGCCTGCATGCCTGCGGCCAGGCCATAATGGATGAAAGTATCCATATGGCGGGCTTCCTTGGCTGCAATATAGTCTTCGATATTGAAGCCCTTGACCTCTCCCGCAAAACGCGTGGAAAAGGCCGATGCATCGAATTTGGTGATGTCGGCAATGCCGGACTTGCCGGCAATCAGTGCCTCCCAGGCGGTTATTACCGTATTGCCGATGGGAGACACACAGCCCAGACCAGTCACGACGACGCGTCGTTTAAGTGAGCGGGTCAAACAATTCTCCTGGAGTCAATCAAATACAGGCTCAGGCCTTGACGTTAGCCTTGGCGTAATCAATGGCTTGCTGCACGGTGGTGATCTTTTCCGCTTGTTCGTCAGGGATTTCCATTTCGAACTCATCTTCCAACGCCATGACGAGTTCAACCGTATCCAGAGAATCGGCGCCCAGATCGTCAACAAAGGACGACTCGGTCTTGATATCGGCTTCAGCTACACCGAGTTGTTCAGCGACGATTTTTTTAACGCGTAATTCTATATCGGACATTTTATGCCTCCAGTGAGTGCAGTTACGAAAGTGCGCGCATTTTATCAGATTTGCGTCGCAAAAATTGAAAATTACCTTCTACTTCCAACACCATTCAAAACGTTTCCAAAATTAATCAACAACACTTAACTCATATACATGCCGCCATTGACATGCAAGGTGGTACCGCTGATGTAGGACGCTGCAGGCGATGCGAGGAATGCGACTGCCGCCGCGACGTCTTCGGGCGCGCCCAATCGACCAATGGGAATCTGCTTGGTCAACGCATCGATCTGCTGCGAGTCCAGCACCTTGGTCATGTCAGTATCAATGAAACCTGGGGCGACGCAATTAACCGTGATGCCGCGGCTACCGACTTCACGCGCCAGTGCACGGCTCATCCCAGCCACGCCGGCCTTGGCAGCGGCATAGTTCATCTGGCCCGCATTGCCGGCTGAGCCCACTACCGAGGTGATGTTGATGATCCGGCCCTGCCGGGCTTTCATCATGGTGCGCAATACCGCGCGCGACAACCGGGCTACCGCCGTCAGATTGGTCGCGATGACGGTGTCCCACTCCTCTTCCTTCATGCGCA
>JBBSSV010000041.1:0-10148 GCA_038241705.1 Burkholderiales bacterium
GCTTGCTTGACCTGAAAGCCGATTTCCTCATAGCGCTGGGCGCCGAAAAGCTGACCGATGATGGGGGTGAGGGCGTGCAGCACCCCATTTAAGCCAACAAAAATAGTGACATAGATGGAAATCCCGATCGCCAGCGCCGCCAAATCGACGGTGGAAAAACGGGAAGTCATAGCGGTATCGATGACGCCATTGGCAATCAGTGCTAGTTGCCCGACCATGATGGGCCAAGCCAGCGCTGCCACCCGTAAGGTGGGCCGCGGGGGCGAGGCGCTCATTGGTCCATGCGCTGGTACAGACGAAAGCGCTCATCCCGGTCAGAAGGCCGGCGACCTTCCCAGACGACTTTCCAGTCGCTATTGTCCTCTTCGAGTTCGGGTGAACGCGGCTGCCGTCTAGTGTTGTCCTGGAAAAGCAGATAGTCGCACTCCGCCTGCGGCGCACGGATGAATGCTACGCCACCAAAATAGGCAAATGACGCACGCTGGGCAGGACCAACATTGGTCCATACGCAATAGTCACCTGCCGGTAGTTGCGCTTGGATCTCCTGAGCCACGCCGGCATAGCTTTTGCCATAGTTCAGCCAAGGCAGCCACAAAGTCATCAACAGTAGCCAGCATAGAATGACGCCACCCGACGACAGAACCACGGCACGCCACAGAACGGAAGGACGGCGCGAGATGCGCCAATGCACCAAAGCGATCCAGCCCAGGGTTGCCGTAGCTGCAATCAGGAAGGCCGACAGATTGAATTCCGGGCGAAAGCCGGGCGCCAGTTTGAACGCATTGTGGGCAATCTTGGCGGGCCAGCCGGTCTGTTTGGCGATCCAGCCGACCCAGATAAAGCCGGCACAAACAGTCAGCGTCATGACTGAAAACCAGTCCACTGCATTGATGGCGCCGCGTTTCATGGTGGGTAAGCCAAATGCAGCCAAGGTTGCCAGCGCCGGCAGCAGAGGTAACAGAACAGCTTCGCCTGGACTTGGGTTGAACAAGGCAAGCGCTAGCAGTGGTCCCAAAAAAGTCAGGGGTAAGGCGATGTGCAGCGAGCGCGACTGGTGGCGCCACGTCACTATTGCCCACAGTGCAAAAGGCCAGGCTGGCCACATGAACCAGATGCCATATTTTAGTAAAAAATACAGGGATTCGCCCTGAGGCCAGGCCAGTTGTGCCTGATTCCAGCGTAGCCAGGCTCTGATTGGCGAAATACCCAAGCCTGGCGTCAGTTCAATCAAGATATACCAAGCGCACCCAAGCACGATAGCAAACGGTAGGGTGATGCCGGTCAGGAAAAGAACGTGGCGTCTGCTTGTAACCGTGGCCAATCCCATCAGGCCTACCCACAGGCCTAGTGGTGCAAGCCATCCGCGAGTCAACACTAGCAGGCCGAGGCTGACACCCAGGGCCAGCGCATTGACTGCCTTATGGGTGTCGAACAAAGACACTGCAGCGTAAAAGGAGCAGGCTACCAGCGAAATCTGCAAGGCTTCGGCGCTGGTTTCATGACTATGCAGCAACAAGCCGAGACAGCCGAGATAGATCAGCAATGCTCCATCGGCCAGGGTACGACCATAATCGTGCGCTTCAGGCTGGCCGCCAAAGGCTAGGCGCAGCGGCTGGACCTCGGCGCGGCGTCCCAGCAGAAACGTCGCGCGCCAGATCGACAGGGTGCCCAGCAAAAAAAAGACAATCGTAGAAATGCGCGCAGCAAGTGCGTTGTCGAGCAAAAAGCCGAAGAGCTTGATGCACAAGGCCCCAACCCAGAAAGCCATCGGACCCTCTTCGGGCATAGGCAGCCCGGCGATGTTGGGCCAAAGCCAGTCTTGCCAGCTGCCATGCGCCATGGTCCACATGATGCCGAAGCCAGCCGCATCATCACTTTTCCAGGGGTCGCGTCTGATCAGACCCGGTAGGATATACAGCATGGACAGCGCAATCAGCCCCCAGCGCGGCAGCGTGAGTGTGGCAGAGGCGGGAAGGCGGACAGGCTTCATTTGGAGCTAAAGGCAAGCGCTGCTTTTAGGCAGCGGTGATCGACAACGAGGGCGCTATTTTGCCGCAAAAGCAGGACATGTGCCGAGTCTGCAGGCAGCAATAAAAAAGGCAGCCGTAGCTGCCTTTTCGCGAAAAACCGCAAGCCTATTCTTCTGCCGTTTGCAGACGCGAGCCGCGAGCGCCAAACTTCTGGCGGAATTTTTCAACGCGCCCAGCTGTATCGACGATCTTGTGCTTGCCGGTGTAGAACGGATGCGATTCGGAAGACACCTCGACTTTCACCAAAGGGTATTGCTTGCCCTCGAACTCGATGGTTTCGCGGGAATGGATGGTGGAGCGAGTGATGAACTTGAAATCGCAGGACAGATCCTGGAACACGACTTCACGGTATTGGGGGTGGATGCCTTCTTTCATAGTGACCTCGGTAAATTGGTAGCCAATCAGCACTTCGTCGATCGTCCTGCTTCTTGATCCGATTGCCAATCACTTGCCGGGAAAAAACGGATTATACAGGCAAAGCAAAGAAAAAATTTGACCTCTAATCGGCTAAGGCCAGCACTGATCTGTTACGAAAGCCAGCTCTGCGCAAGCATACCAAGCCGAATGGCCACGCCTGCATGGACAGATAGATCAGTTGCCGCCGCGGCGCATCATATCGAAAAATTCGGCATTGTTCTTGGTAGCCTTAACCTTGTCGAGGATGAATTCCATAGCTTCAATCTCGTCCATGCCGTGCAGCAACTTGCGTAGCACCCAGATTTTTTGTAGCTGATCTGGCTTGATCAGCAGTTCTTCGCGTCTGGTGCCGGATTTGTTGAGGTTGATGGACGGGTAGACGCGCTTTTCTGCCAAGCGTCGCTCTAAGTGGACTTCCATATTTCCGGTGCCCTTGAATTCTTCAAAGATCACATCGTCCATACGGCTACCGGTTTCGATCAGGGCGGTGGCAATGATGGTTAGCGAGCCACCTTCCTCGATGTTGCGTGCCGCACCAAAGAAACGTTTGGGACGCTGCAGAGCGTTGGCATCTACACCGCCGGTCAATACCTTGCCTGATGCGGGAATGACCGTGTTGTAGGCGCGTGCTAGCCGGGTGATCGAATCCAGCAGGATGACCACGTCTTTTTTCATTTCTACCAGGCGCTTGGCTTTTTCCAGCACCATTTCCGCCACCTGGACGTGGCGCGTGGCCGGTTCGTCAAAAGTCGAGGCCACGACTTCGCCGCGCACTGAACGCTGCATTTCGGTCACTTCTTCAGGACGTTCGTCGATCAGCAGCACAATCAGCGTCACGTCCGGATGATTGGCCGTGATGGCATGAGCGATATGCTGCAGCATCACTGTTTTGCCCGACTTGGGCGAGGCCACCAGCAGACCACGTTGTCCCTTGCCGATGGGGGCGAGCATGTCGATGATGCGACCGGTGACGTTTTCGCTGCCGCTCATCTCGCGCTCGAGCAGCAGCGGCTTGTTGGGGTGCAGCGGAGTCAGGTTTTCGAACAGGATCTTGTGTTTGGAGGCTTCGGGGGGTTCGCCGTTAACCTTGTCGACCTTGACTAGAGCGAAATAGCGCTCTCCGTCCTTGGGCGTGCGTACTTCGCCTTCGATCGAATCCCCGGTATGCAGGTTGAAGCGGCGGATCTGCGATGGCGAGATGTAAATGTCGTCCGTGGATGCCATGTAACTGGCATCAGGAGAACGCAAAAAGCCGAATCCATCGGGCAGGACTTCCAGCGCGCCATCGCCAAAAATCTGTTCGCCTGTTTTCGCGCGCTTTTTCAAAATAGCAAACATCAGCTCCTGCTTGCGCATGCGCGAAGCGTTATCGATGTCCAAGCTAATGGCCATGTCAAGTAAGGCGGAGACGTGAAGCGCCTTCAATTCAGATAAATGCATAGTGAGGCCCCGGAACGGGAAGGTAATCGATGTGGGAGATGAAGCGTGCGACCAAGAAGGCAGCGGTACGAGCGTACCGCTGCAGAGATATTATTCAGATGTTGCTGTCTATGAATGCGGTTAGTTGGCCTTTGGCCAGGGCACCGACTTTCTGTGCAGCCGGTGCTCCCGACTTGAATAATATCAGAGTCGGAATGCCGCGGATACCGAATCGCGCAGGAATTTCTTGGTTTGCATCCACATTCATTTTCATGATCTTGATCTTGCCATCATATTCCTTGGCAACTTCTTCAAGAATAGGTGCGATCATTTTGCAGGGACCGCACCAGTCTGCCCAGAAGTCCACCAGAACTGGCTGGTCGTTTGTGATGACGTCGTCTTCAAAGGATGCGTCGGTAATTTGTTTAATCAAGTCGCTCATATATATCCTCTTAGGCGGAAAAGGGAAGTAGGAACACGTCGCAGCGATAGGTCCCCGCAACAATGCGCAGAACGGTTGGATGCACGCAAGTGCATACGAAAATCAGAAGGTGCGGCGGCGGAATTTTTCTTTTGGGGCTGATGGAGGAAGATCGAGAATTACCAGGAAATTGACCAAATCATAACCGATATTTGTAAAGCATGCGGCAGCAGGAAAAATTTCTTGATATTGATCGACCTTGGCTAGGTGGTGTTCGTTGAAACAGGCCTGATATTGGAGAAAGATTTTGGCCTGAAACAGGTTCAGCTTGGGATTGAATCGGTTGACGGAAATTCGCTTAGCCTACTATAGTGGCGTCATGATTTCAGAATTTACCCTACTGTCGGAAAAAATCGACCAGCTAGCGCTGCTCACTCAGGCTTTGCAACGTGAGAATGCCGCCTTGCGCACGCACGCCGTGGCCGTGACGGCTGACCATACGGTCCTGACTGCACGCATGCAAGAGGCTCAGGAGCGAATTACGGCCCTAATGGAGAAATTCCCCGCGCTGGTCACTGAGTCCGCGCATGAAGAGGAAGCATCGTGATACAGATTAAAGCAAACATCATGGGGCAGGTCTACAGCCTGGCCTGCCGTAAAGATGAAGAGGCCATTTTACGGGCGGCAGTCGGCTATTTGGACGGAAAGATGTGCACTATTCGCGATGGCGGCAAGATTCGCGGCACTGACCGCATTGCTGTCATGGCAGCGTTAGGAATGGCAGCTGAACTGCTCTCGGTCAAGGCACCTGACGGTCCCTTTTCGGGCAAGGCCATGTCAGAAGTTCAGGAGCGCATTGCGGCCATGCATGTAGTACTGGATGCGGCGCTGGCCCAGCAGAAAAATTCATTTTAATTTGTGCGCTTCCCTTTGACAGGGCCGGGCTTTAGGGTAGACTGAGTTTCCCTGCAGTGTTCGCGTTTGCCATATATTCCTTGAACCATTTATATGCATCGGTTGCGGAATTTTGTTCGATAGGTGTGATCGTTGCTCGACGACGAACCCGAAGTTGAACTTACTGTGACCACTTGAACCTTTTGGTTCAGGATGCCGGCACAGCGGCACAGGCGGGGATGAACAACAAAATGGCTGCATCGTGATGATGCAGCCATTTTTTTATGTTGTCGCCATTTGATTGGCTTAAATATTCATTCGGAGCAGCAAGCACGTGGTGCAAGTTTCCGCCTGGTCTTGCGCAGTCATGGCGAGTCGGCGGCCCCGGACTGGCGGCCTAATCGGCCATAGGCTAGCGCCAGCAATACGATGCCCAAGACGATCATCGGCACCGACAGCATCTGTCCTGCGGAAATCGCCGTGCCTAGCAGGTTGACTTCATAATCGGGCGTGCGAAAGTATTCAGTGAAGAAACGGGCGCAGCCATAGCCCAGCGCAAACACGCCACTGACCGCCATGTAGGGTCGGGGCTTGCGCGCATACAGCCATAGCACGATGAACAGCAGCAAGCCATCGACCAGTGCTTGATACAGCGGGGAAGGGTGGCGCGGCCAGGAATCCACGTTGGGCCAGATCATGGCCCAGGGCAGGGCGGCATCGGCCACCCGGCCTGGCAGTTCGGCATTTATGAAGTTGCCTAGGCGACCAGCGGCATAGCCCAGCGGCACTAGCGGCGCGATGAAATCCATGATTTCCATGAGGCGCCGTCCGCGGTTGCGGCCCCAGAGCCACATGGCAAACATCACGCCCAGAAATCCGCCGTGGAAGGACATGCCACCTTTCCAGACAGCAAAAATTTCGGCTGGATTCGAAAAGTAATAGCCGGGCGCATAAAACAGCACCTCGCCTAGCCGACCGCCAATGACCACGCCCAGCACCCCATAAAACAGCATGTCATCCAGGTCTTCCCTTTTCCAGCCGGCGGCGGCAATGTGCGGCTGGCGAATGCGCAAGCGACCCAGAGCGATGAACTGAAAAAAGGCGAACAAATACATCAATCCATACCAGCGCACGGCAAGCGGACCAAGTGAAAAGGCGATCGGGTCAGGCATGGGATGAATCAGCATTTATCGTTTCTTTCTTAATAATTCCAGGAAGGCGCGCAACACGGGAGAAGGGTTGTCGCGCTGCCAGGCTAGGCCAGTTTCGATCAGTGGCACCTCACCAGCAAGCGGATGATAGACCACACCCGGGCGTTTCAGATTGGCCACAGATTGTGGCACAAGCGCGATGCCCATGCCGGCAGACACTAGGCCAATGATGGTCTGCATCTGGATAGCCTCTTGCCCGATCGTGGGCGTCAAGCCGGCTTGGGTAAAGCAAGTCAGAATGGCATCGTATAAGAAAGGCGCAATGCGGCGTGGAAAAATGATCAAGGGCTGCGCCGTTAGTGCCTGCAGTTGCACTGCGGCCCCGGCGGTAGAGGTAAACAGGTCCTGGGGCGCTGCCAGCACTAGCGGCTCGCGCAAAATGGGAGCGTAATCAAGCCCGGGTGCCAGCCTTTCCGTCGATGGCGAAATCAGCAAGCCGGCATCGATATGACCCTGCGCCAACTCTTCTAGCTGAATGTCGCTGGTGGCTTCACGCAATTCGATCTGCACCTTGGGATAGGCTTCGCAAAATTCGCGCAGGTAATGCGGCAGGACACTGTAATCCGCCGTCGAGACAAAAGCCAGGCGCAAGATCCCGAAGGCGCCTGCTGCTGCCTGCTGCACCAGTTTGGGCAAGTTGCCGGCTTGCTGCAATAGTTGCCGCGCATGAGGCAGCAATGCCTGGCCGGCGGCACTCAAACTGACTTGACGGCTGGTGCGCTCGAATAAGGGCGCGCCCAGTTCTGCTTCAAGCGCGCGGATAGCTTGAGACAAGGGTGGCTGCGTCATGTGCAGGCGCACGGCTGCGCGGCCAAAGTGGAGTTCTTCGCCAACGGTCACGAAGTAGCGTAAATGCCGCAGTTCAAGCGCCATGGATCCAGTCGTGAAAGCTATCAATCATCATCGAATCATATATTAGACAGGAGCCATCGCACAAGGCAAGCTTGCCGAGTTAATGACCCTGATTCCCACGGAGATCTGCATGCCCTTTAATCGTCGTTCCAAAAATATTACCCAAGGGGTATCCCGTAGTCCCAACCGGTCCATGTATTACGCCTTGGGCTATCAGAAGGAAGACTTCAACAAACCTATGGTCGGAGTTGCCAACGCGCATTCCACCATCACACCTTGCAACTCCGGGCTGCAGAAGCTGGCAGACATCGCTATCAAGGCTATCAAAGAAGCCGACGCCAACCCTCAGGTGTTTGGCATTCCCACGATTTCTGATGGCATGTCCATGGGCACCGAAGGTATGAAGTATTCGCTGATTTCACGCGAAGTCATTGCCGACTGCATCGAAACCGCAGTCAACGGTCAGTGGATGGATGGTTGTGTGGTGATCGGCGGTTGCGACAAAAATATGCCGGGCGGCATGATGGCGCTGGCACGCACCAATGTGCCCGGTATCTATGTCTATGGCGGCACCATCAAGCCTGGCAACTGGAAAGGCAAGGACTTGACCATCGTCTCCGCCTTTGAAGCCGTGGGTGAATTCACAGCCGGTCGAATGAGCCAAGAAGACTTCGACGGCATCGAGCGCAATGCCTGTCCCTCGTCAGGTTCCTGCGGCGGCATGTACACCGCCAATACCATGGCGTCTTCTTTCGAAGCGCTGGGTATGGCACTGATGTACTCCTCGACCATGGCCAATCCGGATGATGAAAAGGTCGGTTCGGCCGCTGAGTCAGCCCGGGTGTTGGTCGAGGCCGTCAAGCAAGACCTGAAGCCGCGCGACATCATCAACCGCAAGTCCATCGAAAACGCGGTGGCGGTGATCATGGCTACTGGCGGTTCAACCAATGCCGTGCTGCACTACCTGGCCATCGCCCATGCCGCCGAGGTGGAGTGGACGCTGGACGACTTTGAGCGCATGCGCAAGAAAATTCCGGTGATTTGTGACCTCAAGCCTTCCGGCCAATATGTCGCAACCGACCTGCACAAGGCTGGCGGCATTCCTCAGGTCATGAAGCTGTTGCTGAATGCCGGTCTGCTGCATGGCGACTGCCTGACCATTACTGGTCGCACCTTGGCCGAAGAGCTGGCGCAGGTGCCGGATATGCCAGCCGACAACAAGGTCATCCAT
Organism: Burkholderiales bacterium; assembly: GCA_038241705.1. Lineage (GTDB taxonomy): Bacteria > Pseudomonadota > Gammaproteobacteria > Burkholderiales > Burkholderiaceae_D > JBBSSV01. Next base: position 8,476 of record JBBSSV010000041.1, read on the forward strand.
ACCATTGATCAAGCCCTGTATGCCGAAGGACATCTGGCGATCCTGAAGGGCAACCTCTCACCTGAAGGCTGCGTCGCCAAGATCACGGGCTTGAAGAATCCAGTCATCACCGGCCCCGCCCGCGTGTTTGAAGATGAGTATTCCGCCATGGACGCCATTCTGGCGGACCGGATCAAAGCCGGCGATGTGCTGGTCATGCGTTATCTGGGCCCCAAGGGTGGCCCCGGTATGCCAGAGATGCTGGCACCAACCTCGGCGTTGGTGGGCAAGGGACTGGGTGAGTCGGTGGGCTTGATTACCGATGGTCGTTTTTCCGGCGGCACCTGGGGCATGGTGGTCGGTCACGTCTCGCCGGAAGCGTTTGTTGGCGGCCCGATTGCTCTGATCGAAGAAGACGACTCGATCACCATCGACGCTCATCAGCAACTGATCCAGTTGAATGTGCCGGAAGAGGAAATCGCCCGTCGGCGTGCCGCCTGGAAGGCACCGGAGCCGCGTTATACCCGTGGCGTGCTGGCCAAATATGCTGCACTGGCCGGCTCGGCCAGCAAAGGTGCGGTCACGGGCTAAACAGTTCCATGACAGTTTAAAAGCTGTCTAACAAGTTCTGTATGCCTACTTTTATGCTCTGACAAGTTGCGCTGTCGATGTCGGAGCAGGGGAGTAGGCACTGTGCTGCTCGCACCTGAACGTAATGGCGTTCATAATCCGGGACCGACTGTGCGAAAAACTGCGCTGTTGGTTCTTGTTTTTGTCGAACGTGACAAAGCAGCCATGCGCAGCGCCCAATAGGCTAACTGGCTGAGCGGCTATCACTCCTTTTTATCGTCAAGATCCTGGCTGTCTGCCCCGTCTTTCGGCGCTGAGGGCTGCTGCTCCATCAGTGGCGCTAGTGGTGTCAGCACGGATGCAGTATCGGTTTCTGTAGAAAATGTGAGGAAGGCGAGGTGGGCCTCATAGCGCTCGAGCACGTCGTCAATCATCTGCTGTTTAGTGAGACCCATCAGGTCATAGCCGCCCGAACCGGTCTGCGTGAATACTTCAAGTCGATAGTAGACGTCGATTTCACGCGACATCCGGCCACTGAACATGGGTATCGGCGCTTCGACGAGGGCGACCTGGTATTGGAAGGCGCGGAACGTATCCATTGATACCCGCAGCAGCGGCTCTTCGATGCCGTTCGCGTTGGTGATGCCGCTTCGTTTGACCTCGTAACCCTGATTCTGGAATTCGGCAGCGACGTCGTCGAGCGCCGGGCGCACCGTGTGATCGAGGAACCGGGAGGCTTCCCGCCGCGACGGGAAGGCACGCATCTGCGCCAGCCGCTGCTTCCACGATCGCTCTGGCACGTGGCCGCCACCGGGGGCCACGGACTGTCTTCGCAACACCAGACCCTCGCGCTCGGCCCGTTCCATCCGCAAGGCCTTGTAGAAAGACGCCATCACCAGGTAAGCGATGATGGTCACCGGTAATGCAAAGATCAACGTGGCGTACTCCATCGCCGTCACGCCCCCGGCAAGCAGCATCGCCACCGTGAGTACGGCGGTGAGGACAGCCCAGAAGATACGTAACCACTTCGGGCCGTCTTGCGATGGATCCGGGATCGAGGCCGAGAAATTCGACATCACCATCGCACCCGAATTCGCGCTGGTAAGGTAGAACAGCAAGCCAGA
>JBBSSV010000042.1:0-10129 GCA_038241705.1 Burkholderiales bacterium
CATCATGGAAGCGGCACGTCTTCTACGCCCGATTTTTTGGCCAAAGTTGCGCCCAGTCTGGCGATTTTTCAGGTGGGCCACCGTAACCGTTATCGCCTCCCTCAGGCAGACGTGTATGCGCGCTACGAGAAAATGGGCATTGGTCGGCTGCGTACTGATGAGGCAGGAGCGGTCGTGCTGCGCTTTCGCCTGGGTGTGCCAGACTTTGAGCAGACAAGCTATCGCCAGCATCATGCACGCTACTGGCAGGGTCGTTAGTTTCCTTGCGCTGGATAAAGCGGAAAGCCCGGGTGCCAGTTAAAAATCGGAAAGATTTTTTTGCTTTTTTAAGCAATAATGAGAATCATTCTTATGTCTGCATGGGGATGTCTAGCCCTTTGCACTTCCGTTTTATTGATGGTTGATAGTCATTGGGAATGTTTCCAACCAGTTCCTTGCTTATCCAATGCTCTTGACCTCCCGCCGCTTTCCTGCATTCTCGACCTGTTTCCAAACGCGTTCCTTCCTGCCTGTGTTGGTGCTGGGCACGCTGCTATGGTTGTGTAGCATGCAGGCATTTGCTGCGGTTTCTGCAGAAGAAAAAGCCCAGATCGTCGTTCATATGCTGGACTACATCAGCGTCGACTACCCCGAGTTTGTGCAGGATGGAAAAGTCCTAAACGAGGATGAGTTCGCGGAGCAACTGGAGTTTTCCAGCCAATCGATTGCGCTCCTGAAAGAGCTGCCCAAGCTGGCCGAGCAGGATGCATTGTTGGAACAGGGCGCGGCCTTGAAGGCGGCGATCGAGCGCAAGGCTGATGGGGCCGAGGTCTCTGAAAAAGCCAATGGCTTACGCACCGACGTGATTCGCGTCTATCAGGTAGCGGTGGCACCCAAGATGGCACCCAACTTGGCCAAAGCTGCCAAGCTGTATGCTGCCAACTGCGTCGCCTGTCATGGTGCCGAAGGCCGTGGAGACGGGCCATTGGCGGACGGCATGGAACCCACGCCCAGCGACTTCCATGATGAAGGACGCATGTCTGCGCGCAGCATTTTTGGCCTCTACAACACCATCACGCTGGGCGTGGCCAGCACCCCCATGCAGCCCTTTGCCGAACTGGCCGAAGAAGATCGCTGGGCACTAGCATTTTTCGCATCCGGTTTTCGCGCCGATGACCAGTTGGTGCAGCAAGGACAACGCGCATGGGAGCAGGGGACCGGCATCAAGACATTAGGTAGCCTGCGTGAACTAGTGACCCGAACGCCCCTGGAAGTTCGTCAGGAGGGTGGCGAATCCATGGCGGCGGTTCAGACCTATCTGACCCGACATCCCGAAGCCATCCAGGCAAGAGCGCCGTCACCTTTGCAGACGGCCCGTGATGTGCTGCAGCAGTCTCTCGAAGCCTATCGCGCTGGGGATCAGAGCGCGGCGCGGCAGCTGGCGATCACCGCCTATCTGGAAGGCTTCGAGCTGATTGAAAACAGCTTGGCCAATGTCGACGGCGATCTGATGCAAAAGATCGAGCGTGCCATGATGGATTTGCGCGCAGCCATCGGTCAGAGCCAGCCGATTGACAAGGTGGCCGAGCAGATTGAAAAGATCGACAGCTTGCTGGACGACGCGGAGGCGGTCTTGTCCGGTGGCGGGCTGTCACCTGCAACGGCTTTCCTGAGCGCGCTGCTAATCTTGCTGCGCGAAGGCCTGGAAGCCATTCTGGTGCTGGCTGCAGTGACTTCCTTCGTTGTCAAGACCGATCGTCGGGATGCCCTGCGTTACATCCACTATGGCTGGGTGGGGGCCGTGGCGCTAGGCATCGTCACCTGGATTGTCTCGAATTATCTGCTGACGATTTCTGGTGCCAATCGTGAAATGACGGAAGGTATCACTGCGCTGATCGCGGCAGTCATGCTGTTGTATGTGGGGTACTGGCTGCACAGCAAGTCCTATGCCCAAGCTTGGCAAAAATTCATCCGCGAACACGTCACGGCGGCGCTGGGCAAGCGCACCATGTGGGCCATGGCGGGCGTATCCTTTCTGGCGGTGTATCGTGAACTGTTCGAAGTCATCCTGTTTTACCAGGCGCTGTGGGTGCAGGCAGGTCCGGCGGGTCACACTGCCGTGTTGGCTGGGATTGGGGTGGCAGCCATCCTGCTAGCGCTGATCGGTTGGGGCATTTTCAAGTACAGCATCCGCCTGCCAATCGGGCCTTTTTTCGGGTTCACTTCGGCCTTGCTGGCCCTGCTGGCGGTGGTGTTTGCCGGGAATGGCATTGCGGCCTTGCAAGAAGCAGGTGTGGTCGAGGCTACCCGGGTGGCATTTATCTCGGCTCCACTGCTGGGTATCCATCCCACTGTTCAGGGACTGTCTGTACAGGTGACTGTGTTGTTTTTGGTTTTTTCCGGCATGTGGCTTTCGCGACGTCAAGCCTTGGCGGTATAAAATCTGTTAAAAAGCTGGATTAATTTGAAAAAGAACGGGACTCGTGAATATAACCATTTTGAAAACCTTTGGAGTGCTTGCTGCGGCCAGCGCTATTTTTCCTGCAAGCGCACAAGATTTAAAGCAGGTCGTCGATGATTTTCGTCAGACTAGCGCAACCGGGCAGGTCAGCCATGAGTATCTGGTCGACAACGACTCGCTGCTGCTGAACAAAAGTGATGGCTTGTACACCAGTGGATTGCGCTATACCCGCTTGGCCACTCGCTCCGAAGGCGGAAGACAGCATACGACCGGCTGGCGTATCGGCCAGGAGCTGTACACCGCATCGGACATCAAGTTCACTGCCGAAGAGATCGGTCCACCCAACCGGCCCTATGCCGGCTGGCTGTACGGCGGCGTCTTTAATGAATTCAAGGAAGCGGATGGCAGCTATATCCGCTATGGCCTGGACCTAGGGTGCATGGGTCCCTGTGCAGCTGGCGAAGTCACGCAAAAAACGCTGCATCGCGCTCTAAATCAACCCTTGCCCCAAGCTTGGAAAACGCAATTGCCCAATGAGTTTGGTGTGGTACTGCATGCCGAGGCGGGCGCGGCACCTTGGCAGCTGTCGCGCAATGCCGAACTGGCTCCTCGTGTCTTTGGGCGTTTCGGCAATATCTATACCGATGTAGGAGTGGGTGCCACTCTGAGCGTGGGACGGTTGCGCCCGATTGACAATCGCGCGGCCTGGTACGGTTTCGTGCGTGCCGATGGCAAGGCAGTGGCCTATAACGCCACTTTGGAAGGTGGCATGTTTGCGCGCAGCCATCCCAATGAAGTCAAGCCGCGCCGCCTGACAGGAGAGTTGGCCATTGGGACAGTATGGGAAAAACGTCGTTGGGCGATTGAGGCCTCCTTCATTCGCCGCGGCAACGAAATTGGCCAACTGGCCGACGCCTTGGGAAGGGAGAATTTCATCCGGCTGCTATTCACTTACACGCCTTGAAGCCGCTGGCACTGAGCGGCGGATAGCCAAACCCCTGAAAACGGCAGGGATTTGGAAGGCGGTTGCGGTATAATTTTGATTTCCCGCACGTGCCGTTTGGCGCTTATCTGCAATGACCAAGTTTGTGTTTGTCACCGGTGGGGTGGTGTCTTCCCTAGGCAAGGGAATCGCCGCCGCCTCCCTCGCCGCTATTCTAGAATCTCGGGGCCTTAAGGTTACCCTTCTGAAGCTCGATCCCTACATCAACGTGGATCCAGGCACCATGAGTCCTTTCCAGCATGGCGAGGTCTTCGTCACAGATGACGGCGCGGAAACTGACCTTGATCTAGGCCATTACGAGCGCTTCATCAGTGCCAAGATGAAGAAGGTCAACAACTTCACCACTGGCCAGATCTACGAATCCGTCATCCGTAAGGAGCGCCGGGGCGAATATCTGGGTAAGACGGTGCAGGTCATTCCGCATATCACCAACGAAATCCAGGAATACATCCATCGCGGCGCTGATGGCTTCGAGGTGGCGCTGGTCGAGATCGGCGGCACTGTGGGTGACATCGAATCCCTGCCTTTCCTTGAGGCCGCCCGCCAGTTGAGCCTGCGGGCGGGGCGTAACGCCGCGGCATTCATTCATCTGACACTGGTGCCTTACATTGCTTCGGCGGGCGAACTCAAGACCAAGCCCACCCAGCATAGTGTCCAGAAATTGCGCGAGATCGGCATTTCGCCTGACGCCTTGCTGTGTCGGGCCGACCGACCGATTCCGGCCGACGAGCGTGCCAAAATTTCGCTGTTTTCTAATGTTCTGGAAGAAGCCGTGATCTCGGTCTGGGATGTGGACACTATCTACAAAATCCCACAGATGTTGCACGACCAGGGGCTGGACCGCATTATCTGCGAGCGGCTGGGCCTGTCGCCAGCGCCGGCTGATCTGAGCATGTGGAACCACCTGGTCGAAGCGCTGGAGAATCCCAAACATGAGGTCATCATCGGCATGGTGGGCAAATATGTCGAGCTGACCGAATCCTACAAATCCTTGACCGAAGCTCTGCGCCACGCCGGCATTCATACCGAAAGTCGTGTAAATATCGAATACATCGATTCGGAAGAGATCGAAGTGACAGGTGCCTGCTGTCTGGAAAAATACGACGCCATTCTGGTGCCAGGCGGTTTTGGAAAACGCGGAGTCGAAGGCAAGATTGCCGCCGCCCGCTTTGCCCGTGAAAACAAGGTGCCTTACCTAGGTATCTGCCTGGGCATGCAAGTGGCACTGATCGAATGCGCCCGCAACCTGGCTGGCCTGACCAAAGCCAACTCGACCGAATTTGACAACGAGACCGAGCAGCCCGTGGTCGCTCTGATCGACGAGTGGCAAAACCATGACGGCAAGATCGAGCGCCGCGATGCCAATTCCGACTTGGGCGGCACCATGCGTCTGGGTGCGCAAACCTGTGCGGTCGATCCTGACACGTTGGCCGCTGAAATTTACGGCAACGTCGTCACCGAGCGTCATCGCCATCGCTACGAAGCCAACAACCATTACCTGGAGCGCATCGAACAGGCCGGTGTCGTGGTTTCCGCACGTACCCCGACCGAACAACTATGCGAAATCATGGAGTTGCCGCGCACGGGCGAGCACGCCCATCCCTGGTACGTAGGCGTGCAATACCACCCGGAATTCAAGTCGACGCCACGTGACGGTCATCCCTTGTTCATTTCCTTTATCCGTGCGGCGCTTGCGCACAAGCAGGATATAACCCGGAGGAACAGCGCATGAAGCTTTGTCATTTCGAAGCCGGTCTCGACCATCCCTTTTTCCTGATTGCGGGGCCCTGCGTTATCGAATCACGCCAGATGGCGCTGGACACTGCGGGTCAGCTCAGGGACATCACTGCTGCGCTGGACATTCCTTTCATCTATAAGTCGTCCTTCGATAAGGCCAACCGTTCTTCGGGCACGTCGTTTCGTGGGTTGGGCATGGAACAAGGGCTAGATATCCTGGCCGAGGTCAAGCGCGAGATCGGTGTGCCGGTACTGACCGATATCCATCAACGCGAGGAGATCGAGGCCGTGGCGGCTGTCGTGGACGTATTGCAAACGCCGGCTTTTTTATGCCGGCAGACCGATTTCATCCATGCCTGCGCCCAGTCGGGCAAGCCGGTGAACATCAAGAAGGGCCAGTTTCTGGCGCCGCATGACATGATTAACGTCATCGACAAAGCGCGTGCAGCGGCGAAAGAAGCCGGACTGCCGACCGACAACTTCATGGCATGCGAGCGCGGCGTGTCTTTCGGCTACAACAATCTGGTGTCGGATATGCGTTCGCTAGCCATCATGCGCGAAACCAGCTGCCCGGTCGTGTTTGACGCTACCCACTCGGTGCAGTTGCCAGGTGGACAAGGCAGCTCTTCAGGCGGCCAACGTGAATTCGTGCCGGTGCTGGCACGTGCCGCCGTGGCCACTGGCATTGCTGGTTTGTTCATGGAAACCCATCCCAATCCTGCAGAAGCCATGTCGGACGGTCCGAATGCCGTGCCGCTGAACCGGATGAGAGAGTTGCTGCAGTCGTTGATACAGATTGACCAGGTGGTCAAGGCAGCGGGTTTTCTCGAAAACGAGTTCTGAGGCTTTTCATCTAAGCGCCGCTCCTTTCAGTCGGGCAGGCAGCATGAATAATTTTAAATGTATTGGAGATTTTTATGAGCGCTATTGTAGATATTATCGGCCGCGAAATTATTGATTCGCGTGGCAACCCTACTGTGGAATGTGACGTCCTGCTGGAGTCTGGCGTCATGGGTCGGGCCTCGGTGCCTTCCGGCGCCTCCACCGGCTCGCGTGAAGCCATCGAATTGCGCGATGGTGACAAAAATCGCTATTTCGGCAAGGGTGTGCTTCAGGCCTGTGAATACATCAACACCGAAATTTCCGAAGCGATCATGGGCCTGGATGCCAATGAGCAGGCCTTTCTCGACCGCACCCTGATCGATCTGGACGGTACCGATGACAAATCGCGCCTAGGCGCCAACGCCATGCTGGCGGTGTCCATGGCAGTAGCTAAGGCGGCGGCAGAAGAGGCCGGTCTGCCGCTGTACCGCTACTTTGGTGGGTCTGGCGCCATGCAGATGCCCGTGCCCATGATGAACGTCATCAACGGCGGTGCGCATGCCGACAACAACCTGGACTTGCAAGAGTTCATGATTATCCCCATCGGTGCACCGAGTTTTCGCGAAGCGCTACGCTATGGTGCCGAAGTGTTTCATACACTGAAGAAAATTCTGCATGATAAGGGCCTAACTACAGCAGTCGGCGACGAGGGTGGCTTTGCACCTTCCGTTGAAAATCACGAAGCCGCGATCAAGCTGATCATCGAAGCGATCGAGCAGGCCGGCTATGAGCCCGGTACCCAGATTGCTTTGGGGCTAGATTGCGCTGCCAGCGAGTTTTACCGTGATGGAAAGTATCACTTGAGTGGCGAAGGTCTAGCTCTGTCGTCGGCCGACTTCACTAACCTGTTGGCCACTTGGTGTGACAAGTATCCCATTATCTCGATCGAAGACGGCATGGCCGAAGATGACTGGGAGGGCTGGGCGACTCTGACCAAGTCCTTGGGCAACAAGATCCAGCTGGTTGGTGACGATTTGTTCGTGACCAACACTCGCATCCTGGGTGAAGGCATACAGAAAAATGTGGCCAACTCCATTCTGATCAAGATCAACCAGATTGGGACGCTGACGGAAACCTTTGCAGCCATTGAAATGGCCAAGCGTGCGGGTTACACCGCGGTCATTTCGCATCGCTCTGGTGAAACTGAAGATTCCACCATTGCCGACATCGCCGTAGGCACCAACGCCTTGCAGATCAAGACGGGCTCCATGTCGCGCTCGGATCGCACAGCCAAGTACAACCAATTGCTGCGCATCGAGGAAGATCTGGGCGAGGTCGCCAGCTATCCTGGCCGCAACGCTTTTTACAACCTGAAGTAACTGTTTTTGCAGCCAGCCTGTCTGGGTGACTCTGTCAGCAGATCGTCGCCCGCAGGTTGGCAACTGATGCCTTGACAATGCGCCTGATCCTGATAAGTCTGTCTGTCATGCTGTTGCTGATCCAGTATCCACTCTGGTTGGGTAAGGGTGGCTGGTTGCGGGTGTGGGATATGGACCAGCAAGTCGATATTGCGCTGGCCAAGAACATGCATCTCAAGGCCCGCAATGCTAGGCTGGAGTCAGAAGTGCGCGACTTGAAAGTTGGCACTGAAGCCATTGAAGAGCGGGCTCGGTTTGAACTGGGAATGATTAAACAGGATGAGATTTTCGTCCACGTTCTAGAGCCAGGAACGACGGCCCATGGTCACCAGCTACCTGAAATTCTGCCTCAGCCTGCTGTTCCCGAACAGTAACCAAGCGAGCAACCAAGCCGACAGATAAGCAAATAAAGATAAGTGCATAAGGCTGCTCACCTGGGCTGCTTCAAACCGGCCTCTCGAAAAGTCTTCTCGCTGGGCCGGGTTTTTCAATCAGCCTGCCTGCACTGCGCGGGCGCTCAGTGCTTGTCTTGATCTGAAGCCGGGAGGGCATTGACTGGAATTTCGGTGGCGAAAAGCTGGGCACAGTCGATCTTGTCGAAGCCATAATGCTGGCCGCAGAAATCACAATTGATCGACAGCTCGTCCAGTTGGTCCAGAGCTTCGTTAACTTCTTCTTCGCCCAGCATCCTGAGCATGTTGCCGACCTTATCGCGAGTGCAGGAGCACTGAAAGTACGGTTGTGCGGGCTCGAAGACGCGAATGGATTCTTCCCAGAACAGGCGGCGCAGCAATGTCTGGCTATCTGTGGTCAGCAATTCGGCACTGCTTAGCGTCGACGCCAGCATTACACTGCGTTGCCAAGTATCCAGACTTTCTTCGGTGACGGCAGCTTCGTCGCTGCCGGGAAGTTTTTGCAGCAGCAAGCCACGTGAGATTTCTCCGTCAGCCGCTAGCCAGAGCCGGGTATCGAGCTGCTCCGAATGCGTCATATAGTGTTCGATGACCGTGGCGACGGTGTCACCGTCCAGCGGCACGATGCCTTGATAGGCTTGCTGGCCTGGCAGCTTGTCCTGAGGGTCGAGCGTGATCACAAAGCGCCCCTTGCCATGGCGATTGACCAGGTTGGGCAGCGTCGCGTCCTTGGCGATGTGTGCCTTGTCCGCAAGCTTGGCCGTGGCGCGTATCTTCAAATCGGCATCGCACTCCACCACCAGCAGTTGTACTGGCCCATCGCCGTGGATCTGCATGATCATTACCCCGTTGAATTTCAAGTTGGCGGAAAGCAAGGCAGCCGCAGCGACCATTTCGCCCAGTAGGGCTTCGACCGCAGGCGGATAATCACGCAGGCGCAGCATCTGGCGCCAGGCTTGCGAAATCTCGACCAACTCGCCTCGCACGGGCGCGCCTTCGAACAGGAAACGTTGCAATGTATCAGTTGTCATCAGTCCATCCGCTTGAGTTGGTGCTTGAAAACGCCTGCGCGTTCGACGTAGCTGTTGGCAATTGCCTGTAATTTCTGAATGTCTTTTGCGTCTAAAGTTCGGACCACCCTAGCAGGTGTGCCCAGAATCAGAGAATTGTCCGGGAATTCCTTGCCCTCGGTGATCAGCGCACCCGCTCCGACCAGACAATTTTTGCCTATTTTGGCACCGTTAAGAATGATGGCCTGAATGCCGATCAGGGAATTTTCGCCAATGGTGCAGCCGTGCACCATGGCCTGGTGGCCGATAGAGACCTGACCTGCTATCGCCAAGGGAAATCCAGGGTCGGCATGCAGCACCGCGCCATCCTGGATGTTGCACTGGTTGCCGATCGTGATTCGGTCGTTATCGCCGCGCACCAAGACATTGAACCAGATGCTGCTGTCGGCGCCGACACTGACCTTACCGATCACGGTGGCGTTTTCTGCGACATACGCAGAAGGGTCGATGCTGGGGGTGTTTTCGCCCAATTGGTAGATGGCCATGCCGTTTTGTAAAATGAGTAGCTTGTAAAGTCGCTATTTTACCGCTGCCCTCATGCTCCCCACTTCTCCAGAGTCATCCCTTTCCCTCCCAAGCGAACTGCGTCAGGCTGCATTGCGTATTCTGGCCTGCGTTCAGGTTAGGCCCAAAGTCGAAGCAGTACAGAGCTTGTGGCAGCAATGGCAAACCCAAAGCGTGATGCTGATGCCTGGTTTGCCTCTGGAAGCACCTGCTGATATTCCGGGGAGACCATCAAAGCCGGAGCTAGTCTCGCCGCGAGCGCTCAAGCACCGCTCCATGACCAGCGTAGAAGGGCGCGCCGCACTGCTGCATGCGCTGGCTCACATCGAATTCAATGCCATCAATCTGGCCTTGGATGCGATCTGGCGTTTTCACGACATGCCTCTGGCTTATTACAGCGACTGGCTGCAGGTGGCCCAAGAAGAGGCGCTGCATTTTTCCTTGTTACAGGCGCACTTGGGTACCCAAGGCTATGTTTATGGTGATTTTGCTGCCCATAACAGCCTGTGGGAAATGGTGGAAAAAACCAAGGAAGACGTCTTGGCGCGCATGGCGCTGGTGCCTCGCACCCTCGAAGCACGGGGGCTGGACGCATCCCCCGCTTTGCGCGCCAAGCTAGCTCAAGCTGGCGATGCGGAGGCAGCGGGCATCCTCGACATCATCCTGCGTGATGAGATCGGGCATGTCGCCATTGGCAATCGTTGGTACCGCTGGCTGTGCTC
>JBBSSV010000043.1:0-10117 GCA_038241705.1 Burkholderiales bacterium
GCCTTGATATTCCGCCTGACCTGACGCAATTGCAGCGCGACAGCCGTTACGCATTGCCAGAGTCCAGCAAGGGCACGGCGACAGCCTCGGGCTTTGCTGGACAGCAGACTGCAACAGCAGCACCTGGCGCTAGTGTCGCCGTGGCAACGGTCAACCCGGATATCAGGGTCGAGCGCGCCGGTACCCAACGCTGGCTGGTGATCAACCAAAGTCCGGAAGTACTCTGGCCCGAGTTGAAGAATTTCTGGCAAGACATGGGTTTCCTAATCGACTTGGAGCAACCCGATGCCGGCATCATGGAAACCGACTGGGCCGAAAACCGCGCCAAGATTCCGCAAGACCTGATTCGACGCACGCTTGGCAAAGTACTTGATTCGCTGTATTCCACCGGCGAGCGTGACAAATTCCGCACCCGCCTCGAACGCACGGCGAGCGGCGGCACAGAAATCTTCATCAGCCATCGTGGTGTGCAGGAAGAGCTAGTGGGCCAAGACAAAGCGACTACGATTTGGACGCCTCGTGCCAGCGACCCCGAACTGGAAGCTGAATTCCTGAGCCGTCTAGCGGTGCGCCTAAGCAAGGATGAAGAAGCCGAAAGCGCACGTTCGGCAGTGATGAATGCCGAGCCTCGCACTAAGCGCGCCCAATTGGTGCAAACTGAGAATGGTACTTATGTGGCCGTGGACGAAACCTTCGACCGCGCCTGGCGTAGGGTCGGGCTGGCGCTGGACCGGGTCGGATTTACCGTGGAGGACCGCGACCGTAGCAAGGGTCTGTACTTTGTACGCTACGTGGACCAGGGTGAAGATGCCCAGGACAGCAGCAAGAAAGGTTTCCTCTCGCGTGTGTTTAGCTTCGGTTCAAAGGACAAGCAGCAGCTTCAGGCCGAACGCTATCAGGTCGCCGTTCGTGAAGAGGGCGGCGCCACGCGCGTTATGGTATTGAACAAGGATGGCCAGGTTGAGCAGTCCCGCACTGCGGAGCAAATCCTCAAACTGTTGAACGATCAACTGAAGTAACACTTGAGCCGGTTGCCGGCTTGTTTGTCACCAGAACTTCCCGCCGACGGAGCTTCCGCAGCGGGAAGTTTTTCATTTCAGGAAAGTATGTTGTGAAATTTGCTAGTCTTGGCAGCGGCAGTGACGGTAATGCCCTATTGATTTCTAGCAGTGCCCATGAAAGCGAGCACCAGACGCTCATCATGCTGGACTGCGGATTTGCAGTGAAAGAAACTGAGCGTCGCCTGGCACGTCTGGCAGTCGCTCCCGAGCAGTTGCGTGGCATTGTAGTCACCCACGAACACAAGGACCACGCCGGCGGCGTCTTTGCCTTTGCTCGTCGTCACAAACTCCCGGTCTGGCTCAGCCAAGGAACGTTTCAGGCAGTGCGCGATTCTAGACGTAACGTGAACATCAACTTTTGCCGCGATGGCGAACGTTTTGTCGTGGGCGATCTGGAAATTTTTCCTTATACCGTGCCACACGATGCCCGGGAGCCGCTGCAATATCGTGTGGGCAATGGATCCTGCAGTCTGGGAGTGTTGACCGATGCGGGGCAGGCCACTTCACATCTGATTAAGGCACTTTCCGGTTGTGACGCGCTGGTGCTTGAGTGCAACTATGAACGCCAGATGCTAACCGATTCGACTTATCCAGCGACGCTCAAACGACGTGTTGGCGGCGCCTACGGGCACCTCTCCAATAACGAAGCAGCTGCAATCCTTGCCGCGCTTGATCAATCCCGTTTGAAACTAGTGGTGGCAGCGCATCTTAGTCGACACAATAACCTGCCGGAACTCGCCCAGAACGCCTTAGCTTCTGTTGTTGATGTGCAGCAGACTGAGTTGCTGATCGCCAATCAGGAGGCCGGTTTTGGATGGCGCAAGGTGATGGCTGGCCCGCCTGTAAACATTAGTAACCATCCAAGGCAATAAAAAGACCGGGCAAGGATGAATCCTTGGCCGGTCTTTTTTTGCTCAACCTGAAAAGGCTGAAAGGAAGTACGCGCTTGGCGTCTCCTTGCAGGTATTACTTACTTTGCTTCTTCACCAGCAAGGTCAGCGGCTTTTTCTGCGTCGTCAGCAGCGGCTTCAGCGCTGTCGGCAGCCTGGTTGGCTTCAGCAGCAGCGTTGTCAGCAGCGGCTTCAGCTGGGGTCTCTTCAGGAGTCTCGATAACGGTAGTAGTTGTAGTGGACTCTTCAACAATAGGGGTATCTGCATCGGTGTCAACAGCAGCTTCATCTTTCTGGCCGCAAGCGGTCAAAGCCAAAGCCAGCAGGGAGGCGAGCAACAGTGATTTTTTCATGATATTCCTTGAATAGGTCAAAAGCGTTTAATAACTACCAGTAGGGTGACTATTTAGGGGTATTTCGCTGCGTTTTGGCACGAAATGCGTGTTGCAACTGCGAAACTTCCTAACCCGAAATTATAGCGGTTTTTTGAAAAGCAAGTAAGCGATTTGACAACACTCGACTTGAGATGTTGTAATTTTAAGTAAGTTTTGGCTGATAGTAGATAGGCTGAAAAGGCTAAATATTTTCCATTGAGAAAGCCGCGCAAGGAATTCCAGGCCATAACGACAAATTTTTCTGGAGAATCGTTTTAACGAGGTTCCGCTTTATGTAGGAGCGTTTCAGCCGAAGCGGCTTTGAGTAAGGAACGGGATTGTGTTGGCTATGTAACTGTACCTTGATCCAGATGCAACCAGCCATCGACATACCAAGTGTAGAAAGCATCGGCCAGATCTGCGGAAGCATCCTGCAACATATTGCCGGCAAGGCACCGATGGTCAGCCAAGGCCACCAGCAGACGACTATCGGCCGGCGTAACTGCAAACGAAAGTCCATTGATAAACAAATCCATGCCGCGATACAGCATGCGGGTCTTACGGTCCAGTCGCAGTCCTTGTTCAGCAGCGAGGCTGGCAAACTCATCCTCTTCCAGGGGCTCAGTCGGTGGATCGAAATAAACGTTCAATTTGGGCTCGGTCAGATATTCACCCAAGAAAACACTGACGTCTTCTTTGTCAAACCGAATCGCGTTCAACTGACGGGTGATATCCGTCACCATGGTGTCGTTCAATTCTGCTGGCCGCTCGGTCGGCTCGCAGTCCGGGTCGGCATAACGTCCTGGCAATTCAAGAGTATCAGCCAGAAATTCCGTGAACGCTTCGCCCAACTCTTGATAGGAAGGTGCCCGAAATCCGATGGAATAGGTCATGCACTCATCCACGGCCACGCCGTCGTGAGCATAATTCGGCGGCAGATACAGCATGTCGCCCGGCTCCAGAGTAAATTCCTGCTCTGGCTGAAAATTCTCCAGAATCTTCAGAGGTGCAACCTCGACCAAGGTCAGATCGTCCTGCGCGCCGATTTTCCAGTGCCGATGACCATGGGCTTGCAGCAGGAACACATCGTAGGAATCGAAGTGCGGCCCGACGCCGCCGCCTGCACTGGCGTAGCTGATCATCAGATCATCCAGGCGTGCATCCGGTAAGAAGCGAAACTGCTGCAACAGCGCATCCGCGCCATCATTATGCAAATTCGCGCCTTGCACTAGCAGCGTCCAGTCGGGCTCATCTGGCGACGGCAATTCCTCCAGTGGTCCAGAATCCATTTGCCAATGTTGGTCAAAGTGCGTGATCAGGCGCGACTCCACCTCCTCGTTCGCAGCCATGCCAAATAATTCGTCACGTGACAAAAGCGGCGTAAAACCGGGGATTGCCTGGCGAATCAGCAAGGGCTTTTTATGCCAGTAATCACGCATGAATTGGGCCGGCGTCAGACCGCCCAGAAGAGTCATATTTTTCATGGCGACATTATAAGGTGGGCTTCCTGCGCGCAGTGCGGAACATCGATTGTAAAAACTGCGCGATTTTTTTAAAAAATTAATTAATTTTTTGAATATTTAAAAGCGATTTATGCGTAGTTAACTTAATCCTACGTGTAGCAGTTGTCTTTTGCCTCCTAACATCGACATCCTTCCAAAAGTCGGCAGGTATAATCAGAGGGATCGCAAGCATGGAGGAAAAATCATGAAAGTCACCAAAAACACAGTCGTTACGGTCCGCTACACCCTTTCCGATGCACAAAATAATATGATTGAAGAGGGTACGGAGCCGATGGTGTACCTGCATGGCGGGTATGACAACACTCTTCCCAAGATCGAAGAGGCATTGGACGAGCAAGAAAAGGGGTTCAGTACCGAAATCCAGGTTGAGCCCGAAGATGCTTTTGGCGACTACGACCCCGAACTGATCAAAGTTGAGGAACGTGATCGTCTACCTTCGGCACTGGAAGTGGGCATGCAGTTTGAAGGTATGCCGGAAAGCGCGGACGAGGCCGATCAGGCTCTGATCTTTACCGTGACCGATGTTGAGGATGATAAGGTGGTGCTGGATGGAAACCATCCTCTGGCCGGGATCGCCCTGCGTTTTAAGCTGGAAATCATGGATGTACGGACAGCCACAGCAGAAGAAATCGAGCATCAACATGTACATGGCCCGCATGGTCATCAGCATGGTCCGGCGGAAGGCGATGAAGGCGACGAGTTTCGCACGCTCCCTCTGCATTGAGCTGTCCGCTTCGGCTTGACTCAACTGGCCGCGTGATCTCGACAGCCTGATCAGCCTTTGTCTTTGTACTGACAGGCGCTGGCCGGTGCGTCTTGCACGGCCAGCTATAATGGAATGCCGATTGCCGCACGCTTGCGGCACCTTTCTTCTTTACTCCATATGCATTACATCTCCACGCGCGGTCAGGCTGCGCCACAACAATTTTCCGAAATTTTGCTGGGTGGCCTGGCGTCGGATGGCGGCTTGTTCCTGCCTGAGCAGTATCCGCAGATAACGTCTGCCGAGCTGGATGCCTGGCGCAGTCTGTCGTATGCCGACCTGGCGGTGGAAGTGCTGAAAAAGTTTGCCACGGACATTCCGGAAGCGGATTTGCACATGCTGGCGCGCAAGACCTACACCCCAGAGATCTATTGCAATGGGCTCACGCCCGAATCGGCTGCCCAGATCACGCCGCTGCGTACCTTGCAGGATGATGCGCAGGGCACCTTGATGTTGCAGTCCTTGTCCAATGGGCCGACCCTGGCCTTCAAGGATATGGCAATGCAGTTGCTGGGGAATATGTTCGAGTACGTACTAGACAAGCAGCAGGCGGAATTGAACATTTTTGGCGCCACCTCGGGTGATACCGGTAGCGCGGCCGAATATGCCATGCGCGGCAAGCGCGGTATTCGCGTGTTCATGCTGTCGCCGCGCAAAAAGATGAGTGCCTTTCAGACGGCGCAGATGTTCAGTCTGCAGGACGAGAATATTTTTAATATCGCAGTTGAAGGCGTGTTTGACGACTGCCAGGACATGGTCAAGGCTGTATCCAACGACCTGACATTCAAGGCACGCCACAAGATCGGCACGGTCAATTCGATCAATTGGGCGCGTGTAGTGGCGCAGGTGGTGTACTACTTCCGCGGCTATCTGGCCGCAACTACAGACAATACGCAGAAAGTGTCGTTTGCCGTGCCATCGGGAAACTTTGGCAATATCTGCGCTGGTCATATTGCGCGCATGATGGGGTTGCCAATCGACAAGCTGGTGGCAGCCACCAACGAAAACGATGTGCTCGACGAG
Organism: Burkholderiales bacterium; assembly: GCA_038241705.1. Taxonomy (GTDB): domain Bacteria; phylum Pseudomonadota; class Gammaproteobacteria; order Burkholderiales; family Burkholderiaceae_D; genus JBBSSV01. Next base: position 5,635 of record JBBSSV010000043.1, read on the forward strand.
TTCTTTAAGACCGGTGTGTACCGAGTACGCAAGTCTGCAGAAACCTTTCACACGACCAGCCCGAGCATGGATATCAGCAAGGCGTCGAACTTTGAGCGTTTTGTCTTTGATTTGCTGGATTGTGACAGTGATCGGTTGCGTGCCCTCTTTAAAAAGGTCGAGACCGAAGGCGGGTTCGACCTGTCGGGCCAGCCTGGCAGTGATGGTGATGAGTTCAAGAAAGTGACGCAGTTCGGCTTTGTCTCGGGCAAATCGATTCACCAGGACAGGCTGGCGACCATCCGCCGCTTGCATGCAGAGTACGGCGTCATGATCGATACCCATACCGCCGACGGCGTCAAGGTAGCGTTGGAGAACATGATGCCGGACGTGCCCATGATCGTCATGGAAACCGCCTTGCCCGCCAAGTTCAACGAAACCATTCAAGAAGCGCTGGGCGTGGATGCAGAACGTCCTGCTGGCTTTGAGAACATCGAAGCCTTGCCGCAGCGCTTTGTGGTGATGCCAACGGATGTGAGCGCCATCAAGGACTACATCGCCGAGCACACCGATCTATAAATTTCAGACAGAGGCATCGCAGATAGCAGGATGATGAATCAGAACAGATCCTTGATCAGCGTGACAGAGGCGCTGGAGCAGTTGCTCGCAGCAGTGCGGCCAGTGCAGCAGGTAGAAGTCGTGCGGACTCTGGAAGCCAATGGCCGAGTGTTGGCCTCAGACCAGTACTCCCTGCTAGACGTGCCGCCACGTGACAATACCCAGATGGATGGCTACGCCGTCCGCACAGCAGACTGCGTCAGTGGCACCGCCCGCATGCCGGTGTCGCAGCGTATTCCTGCCGGTCATGTCGGCGAGCCGCTGCAAGCGGGCACCGTTGCGCGCATCTTTACCGGTGCAATGATTCCCGAAGGTGCCGATGCAGTCGTGATGCAGGAACAGTGTGAATTCGAGCCGGCAGCAGCCGATGAGACGAATGGACTGGACCATGTCACTATTCGTCATCAGCCCAAGTCGGGTGAGTGGATACGTCGTGCCGGCGAAGATATTCGCGCCAAGAGCGTGATTCTGCCAGCGGGCGCGCGTTTGCACCCGCAGCAACTGGGCATGGCTGCTTCTGTTGGCTTGGCCGAGCTACCCGTGGTACGACGGCTGCGCGTTGGCGTGTTCTACACCGGGGATGAACTGGCTATGCCGGGTGAGCAACTCAAGCCTGGTGCCATCTACAACTCCAATCGTTTCATCCTGCATGGTCTGCTGCAGAACTTTGGTTGCGAGATTGAAGACTACGGCATCGTGCCCGACACGCTGGAGGCGACGCGCGGCACCTTGCGTCGTGCCGCTGAACGTAATGACTTGATCATCACTTCTGGTGGGGTATCGGTTGGGGAAGAGGACCACATCAAGCCGGCAGTCGAGGCCGAAGGCCACATCAACATGTGGCAGATCAGCGTCAAGCCAGGCAAGCCTCTGGCGTTCGGTGAAGTTCGTCGTCCTGAGACAGGTGGTACGACACAGGCACAGGACAACGACACCGCGTTTTTCCTGGGTTTGCCCGGCAATCCGGTTTCCAGTTTGGTGACCTTTGCTCTGTTCGTGCGTCCCTTCATGCTGCGTTTGCAAGGCGTGGCAGATGTCATACCCAAGCGCTATCCGATGCGCGCCGACTTTGTGCTGGACAAGAAAGACCGACGCAATGAATTCCTGCGCGCTCGGGTCAATGCAGAGGGCGGGTTGGACCTTTTCTCCAACCAGAGTTCGGGCGTACTGACCTCAGCCGTCTGGAGCGACGGCCTGATCGACAATCCGGCTGAAACCACGATTGCTCAGGGTGAGTTGGTGCAGTTCATTCCCTTCAGCGAACTGCTGTTTTAGATTTGAATTGGTGGTGCCATGGATATCGAACTTCGTTTTTTTGCCAGTGTGCGTGAAGCGCTGGGTGTGACGCAGGAAACGCTCAGCCTGCCGTCGCAGGTCAAGACCATTGCCGATTTGCGCAATTTTTTGCGAGCGCGTGGTGGTGCATGGGAAAAGGAACTGGGGGAGGGTCGTGCTCTGCGTACCGCCTACAATCAGAACATGAGCTCGTCCGACACCGTGATTATCGACGGTGGCGAAGTCGCCTTCTTCCCGCCCGTGACTGGCGGTTGAGCGCATTCGTTTTTTTGCACCAGGAGAGCCTGCATGTCGATCAGTGTCCAGACCAAAGATTTTGACCTCGGAGCCGAGGTCGCCACTCTGCGTGCTGGCAAGCCCGGCATTGGTGCCATCGTCAGCTTTGTGGGTACTGTGCGTGACATGAACGAAGGCAGTTCGGTGGCCGAGATGGAGCTAGAGCACTACCCCGGTATGACCGAAAAGGCTTTGTACGACATCGTCGAACAGGCCCAGGGACGCTGGGATCTTATCGGAGTCCGGGTCATCCATCGAGTGGGCCCGCTCAAGCCCCAAGACCAGATCGTCCTGGTGGTCGTAGGCTCTCCCCATCGCGGTGAAGCCTTCGCCGCTTGCGAATTCATCATGGATTATTTGAAGACCGAAGCGCCTTTCTGGAAAAAAGAACAGACTCCGGAAGGTGCGCGTTGGGTCGATGCCCGCGTCAGCGATGATGAGGCGCTAGCCAAATGGGCGCAGCCTGCACCGGGCAGCGTAGCCTGAGCGCGGTATGACCTGGCTGGTAATTGGCTTGGGGGCGACGTTTGGCGCCTGGTCGCGCTGGCGGCTGGGTCTTTGGCTGAATACCAATGGCGCGATACTGCCGATGGGAACTTTGTTGGCCAATCTGGCTGGCGCTTATCTGATCGGTCTGGCCATCGCCTTTTTCGAAGGAAATGTATTGGTGCCGGCCGAATGGCGCCTTTTGCTGATTACCGGATTCCTGGGCAGCCTGACTACCTTTTCCACATTTTCTGCCGAAGCCATGGGCCTGCTGATCCGCGGCGACTACCTTTGGGTTTTTGCGCATAGCGCCCTGCACCTGCTAGGTTCGATTGCACTGTGCATCGCCGGATTTGCCAGCTATCGCTGGTTGGCCGGATAAACTGGCCTCGCCTTTATCAGGCATTTTCCTTTCCCGATTTCCTGCCTGCCAGCTCTTCTTGAGCAGCTGTGCATGACTCTTGCTTGAAGTTCAGTCAAACAGCCCAATTTTGTTTGTAACTGAATACCCATAGGAGTGCCTCATGCGGCTCGACAAGCTCACAACCAAATTGCAGGAAACACTGTCCGATGCCCAAAGCATTGCCGTCGGCAATGAAAATCAATATATCGAACCCGTTCATGCGTTGCTGGCGCTACTGAACCAAGACGACGCTGGCGCACGTTCGCTGATGCAGCGTGCCGGTGTCAATATTGGCGGCCTGACTGCGGCGCTCAAGTCCGCATTGGAACGCCTGCCCAAGGTCAACGGTACCGGAGGCGAAGTCCAGATCGGGCGCGACCTGTTGTCTTTGCTGAATTTGGCCGACAAAGAAGCACAGCAGCGTGGTGACCAGTTCATCGCCAGCGAAATGTTGCTGCTCGGGTTGGCAGACGACAAGTCCGAGGCCGGTCGTCTAGCGCGAGAACATGGTCTGACCCGTTCGGCCATGGAAGCGGCTATCACCGCCGTGCGCGGCGGCGCTGCGGTCAACTCCCAGGACGAAGAAGGCCAGCGCGAAGCCTTGACCAAGTACACCATGGACCTGACCGAGCGCGCACGCCAGGGCAAGCTCGACCCCGTGATCGGGCGTGACGACGAGATCCGGCGCGCTATCCAGGTGCTGCAGCGGCGCACCAAGAACAACCCGGTTCTGATCGGTGAGCCCGGTGTGGGCAAGACCGCGATTGTCGAAGGCCTGGCGCAGCGCATCATCAATGGCGAAGTGCCCGACAGCCTGAAAAATAAACGCGTGCTGTCGCTGGACATGGCGTCCCTGCTGGCTGGTGCCAAATACCGCGGTGAATTCGAAGAGCGTCTAAAAGGTGTACTCAAGGAACTGGCCAACGACGAAGGCCGCACCATCGTCTTCATCGATGAAATCCACACCATGGTCGGTGCTGGCAAGGCCGAAGGTGCCATGGATGCCGGCAATATGCTTAAACCCGCACTGGCGCGCGGCGAGTTGCACTGTGTCGGAGCCACCACCCTGGACGAATACCGCAAGTACATCGAGAAGGACGCCGCGCTGGAGCGCCGCTTCCAGAAGATCATCGTCGAAGAGCCCAGCGTTGAAGACACCATCGCCATTCTGCGTGGGCTGCAGGAAAAGTACGAAGTCCATCACGGCGTGCAGATTACTGATCCGGCCATCGTCGCGGCTGCTGACCTGTCACACCGTTACGTCACGGACCGCTTTTTGCCCGACAAGGCGATCGATTTGATCGACGAAGCTGCGGCCAAGATCAAGATCGAAATTGATTCCAAGCCCGAGGTCATGGACCGGCTTGATCGGCGCGTGATCCAGTTGAAGATCGAGCGCGAGGCAATCAAAAAGGAAAAAGACGA
>JBBSSV010000044.1:0-10098 GCA_038241705.1 Burkholderiales bacterium
CGTTGCAGGTGCTGTCTGCCTTGAAGCGTAGCAAGCAGACACTGGCACAATGCACTCAGGACATCACCTTATTCCCTCAGACTCTGATCAACGTTAGGGTGCCTCAGGAATTCGACTGGGAGGCCTGTCAACTGCTGCGGGCTGAAAAGCAGCAGGTGGAAAAGGAACTGCAGGGCGAGGGCCGGGTTCTGATTCGTGCTTCAGGCACCGAGCCGCTGGTGCGTATTATGGTGGAGGCTAGGTGCGCCCAGAAAGCTGAACAGATGGCGCAACGATTGGTCGCAACCTTTCCGGTTCGAGAAGAGGCGCTGAGCGCCTGATTTCTTTCGAGTAAATGTTTCCTGGCCTTGACTTGCAAGGCGCGCGCGGGTATCATTATTGTTCTCGGAGTGTGGCGCAGCCCGGTAGCGCACCTGGTTTGGGACCAGGGGGTCCAAGGTTCGAATCCTTGTACTCCGACCAAAACACAAACGGGCTGTCTCTGGACAGCCCGTTTTTCATTTGTACAGTTTGTGCGCGTATCACTGTCTGGTGTTTCTCTCGCAACTCTGCTTCTTCCGTTTTTCTGCCCTTAGCTCAGCTGGATAGAGCAACGGCCTTCTAAGCCGTAGGTCACACGTTCGAGTCGTGTAGGGCAGACCATCCGCTTTCTCCAATCTTTCAGCAATGGGCAGCCTGTCTTTCAGGCAAGAAAAAGCCGCTGCATTCAGCGGCTAAGGTAAAGCGTATGTGATCTCGCGTATCCGGTACAGCAGAGACGTCAGCGCGTCAGTTCACCACTTTGCCTGGATTCATCAAGTTCAAGGGGTCGAGTGCCTGCTTGATGGTATGCATCAGTTGCATTTCTACAGAAGACTTGTAGTGTTTAATTTCCTGGTGCTTCAAGGCGCCCAGTCCATGTTCTGCCGAAATCGAACCCGAAAACTTGTGCACTTGGTCATGGACCACACGGTTGATGGCGTCCTGTTGCGTGATGAATTCGCTTGGCGCCACATTTTCAGGGGCGGAGACGTTGTAATGCAGGTTGCCATCTCCTAAATGGCCGAAGGTCACCATGCGGCTGCCTGGAAACTGTTCTTGCAGCAAGCCGTCAGTAGTGCGAATGAAATCACCGATATGTGAAATCGGCACCGAAATATCGTGCTTGATGTTCAGCCCTTCCTCAGCCTGGGCCAAGGGAATGTGTTCACGCAGATCCCACAACGCCTTGGATTGCGCCAAGGATGTCGCTAGAATGGCGTCGGCAATGATTTCTTCTTCAACAGCTGCCTCTACCAACTCTTCAACCGCGGCTTCGGCGTGCTCGGCTGTTTCATGATCAGAAATTTCCATCAGCGCGTATTGAGCGTGGGAATCGGAAAATGGCAGGCGTGCATCAGGAAAGTGCTTGGTCACCAGTTGCAGGCAAAACTCGGACATGAGTTCAAAGCCGGTCAGAGTGGCGCCGCAGCGTGCCTGGGCCATGCTCAGCAGGCTAAGGGCCTGTTCTGGACCTTCCAGAGCGAACAGTACAGTCAGTCGGGTGCGTGGCAGCGGAAACAGCTTGAGCACAGCCGCAGTAATGATGCCCAGCGTGCCTTCGGCACCAATATAGAGGTCGCGCAGGTCGTAGCCGGTATTGTCCTTGCGCAGTCCGCGTAAACCATTCCATATCTCGCCCTGCGGGGTAACCACTTCCAGCCCCAAGCATAGTTCACGCGCATTGCCATAGCGCAGCACCGCTGTACCGCCAGCATTGGTGGCCAAGTTGCCGCCTATGGTGCAACTGCCTTCGGCCGCAAGCGAAAGAGGAAACAGACGCTCCGCCTCTTCAGCTGTTTGCTGCACGTTTTGTAGGATGCAACCGGCATCAACTGTCATGGTGTTGTTGATCGGGTCAAGCTCGCGAACGCGGTTCAGGCGAGTTAATACCAGAACGATAGCCGTTCCACTTTCATCCGGGACGCTCCCCAGCACTAGGCCAGTGTTGCCGCCCTGAGGCACGATCGGCACCTTGAACTGATTACACAACCGCATGATGGCAGCGACTTCTTCGGTAGAGCCGGGCCGCACTACCGCCAAAGCATTGCCAGTAAAGCGCTGACGCCAGTCGGTCAGATAGGGTGCCTTGTCTTCGGGAGTGGTCAAAACATAGGCCGCGCCCGTGACGGCACGGCATTGTTCCAGAAAATCATTCATTGTGGGATTCCGTCTTTTGTTGAAGTGCCTGTTTAGCCCGCCTTTTGGAAGCGGTCTTAATGGGCTTTAGATAAAGCAAGCTGCACAGGAAAAAGATAGTGGACAGAACAACCTCCAGTCCCGCCAGCCAAGCGGAAGTTCCGCTTTCGCTCATGACGCGTACCGCCCCTTCCATGACATACAGCAGGATCAGCATGGACGACCACTGCAGGGTGTATACGTCCCGTTTTAGAATGCCGCGCAAGGGCAGCAGCAAGGGGACAATCTTGAGAATCAACCAAGAGCCACCGGGACGCAGCGGCGCCAGCACCCACTCCCAGGCAACGCCTAATGCAATCAAGGCCAGCAAGCTCCACAGCATGCTGTGGTAAAGGGCGGTTTGTCGTGAACCGGGCATCAGGCGACCTGCAGTATTTGCGCAGTTTCCGCTAGGCGGCGCCCAAGGGCGGTAGCCAGAGTGCGGGTATCGGCGCTCATCGGCTGGGCGCCATCGACACCGGCCCAGTGGCTGGCTCCGTAGGGCGTGCCACCGGTTGCGGTCGTCATCAAAGCAGGTTCTGTGTAAGGCAGACCGAGTAATAACATGCCATGATGCATGAGCGGCAACATCATGGACAGTAGAGTGGACTCCTGGCCGCCGTGCAGGCTTCCGGTCGAGGTAAAGACGCACGCGGGCTTGCCGACCAGCGCCCCAGCCAGCCATTGGGTGCTGGTGTTGTCCCAGAAATACTTCATTTCTGCTGCCATGTTGCCAAAGCGTGTTGGCGAACCCAGCGCCAGCCCGGCGCACTCCACCAGATCGTGGAGTTCGACATACGGCGGCCCGGCCTCGGGAATGGCAGGGGCCGTGGCTTCGGTAACGGTAGAGATCGCGGGTACGATACGCAAGCGCGCTTCGCACCCTGGCACGCTGTCGATGCCATCAGCGATACACTCCGCTAGCTTGCGCGTGGATCCGTGGCGGGAGTAATAAAGAACGAGAAGGTAGAGAGGAGCGGTCATGTTAAGTATTATAGGACGCTTTAATCTTGCCAAAATGGCTGCGCATGTTATCTGCCATCGCGTTTGGAGCAGGTATGGGTTGGATGGATAAATGGTGGGCGTACGAAGACGAGGGTAGCCAAGCGCATGGGCTAGTCAGTTTCATGCTGCGTCGCCTGAACGAGGAGCGCCTGCCCCAGGTGGCGGGCAGCCTGACGTTTACCACCGTTCTGGCCATGGTGCCGGTCTTAACCATTGCCTTGGCTGTGTTTACGACCTTTCCGCTGTTCGATGTCTTTCGTCTGGCCCTGGAGGATTATTTCGTCCAGAGCCTGATGCCAATTGATATTGCCAATACCATCCTTGGTTACCTGAACCAGTTCGCGGGCCAGGCCAAGCGTCTTTCGGCCGTAGGCACCATCTTCCTATTCGTGACCGCCGTCGTCACGGTGGCGACTGTTGAGCGCGTCTTCAACCAGATCTGGCGGGTGCAAAAGGCGCGTCCATGGGCGCATCGTCTATTGCTGTACTGGGCCATCGTCACACTCGGGCCGGTCCTGATTGGCCTATCGATCAGCATGACTTCTAATGTCATGGCCCTGACCGACAACGCCATGCGTGACATGCCCTTGTCCAGCAATGCCCTTTACACCCTAGCGTCGGTACTGCTGACGACCATCGCCTTCACTCTGCTGTATCGGTTGGTGCCAAATCGCACAGTCGCATGGCGCGATGCGCTGAGTGGCGGTCTGCTGGCAGGAATCGGTTTCGAGATTTCCAAGCGATTGTTTGCAGCCTTCATCACGCAGTTTCCGACCTACACCGTAGTGTATGGCACCCTGGCAGCGGTGCCGCTGTTCCTGATCTGGATCTATCTGGGTTGGTTGATTACCTTGCTCGGCGCGGTTCTGGCATCGGCGTTGCCGGTCATGCGTCACGAGCGCTGGTGGCATGTGGCGGCGCCTGGCAGCCAGTTCGTGGATGCAGTCGCGGTCCTGCGTCTGCTACATGTAGCGCGCCAGTCGGGCACCTCGGCAGCAGTGGAAACCGATGCGATTCGAGAGGCCACCCAATTGGGTGGCGAAGAGTTGGAAGAACTCTTGCAGCCGATGCAAGACGCTGGCTGGCTGGAGCGCGTCAGTGGCGAGCCTGTCAGAAAATCCATGTTGGACCGGCGCCAGGTACCCGGCCCGGATCGTTGGATTCTTTTGGCTAACCCACAGCGCCTGCGCCTGGCAGACGTCTATCGTCTATTCGTATTCGATGTCGCCAGCCAGGCTCCGGTTGCTTTGCAGGTGGAATGTGCAGTGGAGCAGGGCTTGTGCCAACCCCTGGATGCGTTTTTCACTCAACCGCCTGAACAGACTGGCCTGCCTGTTGCACAGGATCCACCTTTGTCAGAGGAAGGAAATACAGTAAAAAAAAAAGAGTTGAGCATTCGCAGCCAGATGCTGAGCAGGAGTGAAAAGAGGGCTGAATCAAGCAAACCGCATGCAATCTATTGTTGCGGATCGTGTCTTGCCTGCTAGAGGCTGGCTTTTGCAGCGTGGGTAGATTAGATTGATTTAACAATCATTTTTAGGGGAGGTAGTCATGCGAGTCGCTGAGGTTTTACAAATCAAGGGTAATCTTTTGTTCACAGTTGGGCCGGATACACCTATGCGTCAGGCCGTACGCACCATGGCCGAAGAGGATATCGGTTCACTTGTAGTGATCGAAGAAGGAGAAATCTGCGGCCTGCTAAGTTTTCGTGAAGTCATGCAACTGTTGAATGACAAGGAAAGGTTGACGGAGGAGCCCGTCAGTCTATACATGAACACCCAGCCCCTGTTGGTGACACCGGACACTGAAATCGACGCCCTGCGTCGGATGATGCTTGAAAGACATGCCCGGTATGTGCCAGTGGTCAATCAGTCGCGTGAGCTGATGGGTGTGCTTTCTTTTTATGACGTGGCCAAGGCGGTGCTGGAAGACAAGGGCTTTGAAAATGACATGCTGCGCGCTTACATCAGCGGGTCTGACCGAGAGCGAGTAACTGCTGAGGGCTCTTCCTAAGCAGGTTTCGCTTTTGTCTTACAAACTGCCCCTTCGACAGGGGCAGTTTTTTATGGCTGGCATGACACCCAGTTGCGCCCGCCAGTGCTACCTTGCCGGATCGCTGTTTTGTGAATGTTTTTGCCATGTCTTCTTCCAGTCAGTTTGCGCTATTGCGTCAGCGCCGTTTTGCGCCATTTTTCTGGACCCAGTTTTTGGGGGCCCTGAATGACAATGTGTTTAAGATCGCACTGCTGACGGCATTGACGTACGACACAGTACGCTGGACCACGCTGGACACGAAGCTGCTCAACAACCTGATTCCGGGCCTGTTCATTCTGCCTTTCGTGCTGTTCTCGGCAACTGCCGGACAACTCGCCGACAAGCTGGAAAAATCCAGCCTGGCACGTGCCATCAAACTGGCCGAAATTGCGATCATGCTGATTGCGGCCTATGGCTGGTATGTGCAGGAGCTCTGGCTGTTGGTGGCCGCCATTGTTGGCATGGGCCTGCATTCAACTTTTTTCGGCCCGGTGAAGTATGCGTATCTGCCACAGCAACTGAAGTCGACTGAGTTGGTAGGCGGCAACGGTCTGGTCGAGATGGGTACCTTCGTTGGCATCTTACTGGGCGAAATTCTCGGCGCCGTGCTGGTGCTGCAGCAGCCTTGGGGTATGCAAGCGGTGGCTGGGACCACCCTCGTCATTGCATTTCTAGGGTGGTTGAGCAGCCGGCGCATGCTGCCGACACCGGTCGCCGATCCTACGCTAGTCTTCAACTGGAACCCCTTGTCCGAAACCCTGCGCAACCTGCGCTTTGCCCACAAGCAGCCTGCGGTCTTTGTCGCCATGCTGGCCAATTCCTGGTTCTGGTTCTTCGGGGCGATCCTACTGGCCCAGTTTCCGGTATACGCCAAGGATTACCTCATGGGCGACCAGGGGATCTTTGTATTGCTGTTGACGGCGTTTTCCCTGGGCATTGGCGTAGGTTCGCTGGCGTGCGAGCGGCTGTCGGGGCGCAAGCCCGAATCCGGGTTGGTGATGCTGGGTTTGATAGGCTTGTCGCTGTTCGCTATGGATTTGTATCTGGCCAGTGTCGGCTTTGCGCCTGCAACGGCATTGAATGCGGTTAGCTTTCTGGCCCATGCCGGTAGCCTGCGCATCCTAGCCGATTGCCTGCTGATCGGCGTGTTTGGGGGTATTTATGTTGTGCCATTGTTCGTCTTGATCCAGACTCGGGGCGACGCCACCCATCTGTCACGCACGATTGCCTGCATGAATGTGCTGAACGCGGTGTTTATGGTGGCCGCCGCTTTGCTAGCGATGCTGTTACTGCAAGCGGGCGCCAGCATTCCACAGATTTTTTTGGTTGCTGCGGTGCTCAATGCGTTCATGGGAATTGCATTGTGCCGCGCCTTGCCTGAACTGTGGCCGCGCTTTCTTGCCTGGCTGCGCACCTTCGTGCTCCGGCGGCCAGAAGACCTTAACTGAACCGCGAGTGGCGCTGGCTTTGCGGCCAGTCTTTGGTGTTGGCGACTGATAGCGTGCCAGGGCTTATGCACGCATCGACGGCCGAGAAAAAATTCTACAGTTGGGCTGAAAAACGGCTCCCACATGGACGCCATTTGTCAGATATCAGCGCTGGTAAAATGCCATTTTCCTTTCTGTGATTCCTGCTATGTCCGGCAATACTTTCGGTACCTTGTTTACGGTTACGACCTTTGGCGAATCCCATGGCCCGGCAATCGGCTGCGTCATCGATGGCTGTCCACCGGGCATGGCCTTGTCCGAAACCGACATTCAACCCGAGTTGGACCGACGCAAGCCTGGCACCTCGCGTCACGTCACCCAGCGCAAGGAATCGGACACGGTTCAGATCCTCTCTGGCGTGTACCAAGGCAAGACGACTGGCACGCCGATTGCCCTGTTGATTCAGAACGAAGACCAACGCAGTCAGGACTACGGCAACATCCTCGACACCTTTCGTCCAGGCCACGCCGACTACACTTATTGGCAAAAATACGGTATCCGTGATCCGCGCGGTGGTGGACGCTCATCAGCACGCCTGACTGCGCCGGTCGTTGGCGCTGGTGCTATCGCAAAAAAATGGCTGGCGCAGCAATATGGCACGCGCTTTCAGGCTTGCCTCAGTCAATTGGGGGAAGTCGTGATTCCATTCGAAGATTGGGAGCACGTCAGCGCCAATCCCTTCTTTGCTGCCAATGCCGCCCTCGTGCCGCAACTCGAAGCTTACATGGATGCGTTGCGCAAGTCGGGCGACTCTTGCGGCGCGCGCATTGATGTTGTGGCCCAGGGCGTGCCGGCCGGACTGGGTGAGCCCATCTATGACAAGCTGGATGCCGAGATCGCCTACGCCATGATGGGCATCAACGCCGTCAAGGGCGTTGAAATCGGCGCTGGCTTTCAGTCGGTGGCGCAGAAAGGCAGCGAGCATGGGGACGAACTCACGCCAGAAGGCTTCGCCAGCAACCATGCGGGCGGCATTTTGGGTGGCATTGCCACCGGCCAGGATATCAGGCTGTCGCTGGCGATCAAGCCGACGTCCAGCATTCGCACCGAGCGCCGCTCGATCGACACTAGCGGCGCGCCTGCCACGGTGCAGACCTTTGGCCGGCATGATCCGTGTGTCGGAATTCGCGCTGCACCGATTGCCGAAGCCATGCTAGCGCTGGTGCTGATGGATCATGCGTTGCGCCATCGTGCCCAGTGTGGCGATGTACACAGCACTACGCCCGACATTGCCGGCAAAGCCAGAACCGACGCCGAGAAATAAGCAACAATCTGTACAGCCAGGCTATCTATCGTCAACGCTGAACTAGGATGACACGTTGGGTAGGGCAGGCCACCGCGCTTGCGGAAAGTCTCTACCAAGCCCAACAGGATGGATTTGAAGCGAATTGTCTTTAATAAGGAATCAGCATGACAATGAAAGTAACAAGAAAAGTGCTTGGACCGGTATTGATGACCACGGCTCTGCTGGGGCTGACGGCGTGTGAAACCGTCCAGACCACCCAGGCCGGGATGGTGGGCGTGAATCGCCAGCAAAAAATGGCGGTGTCAGCGCAAGAAATTGAAAATACATCGAACAAGCAGTACGCAGAATTGATCGCTGATGAAAAAAAGCAGGACAAGCTTAATCGCAACCAAGCTCAGGTCAAGCGCGTGCGCACCATTTCCGATCGCTTGATTGCTCAGGTGCCGACCTTCCGGCCCGATGCCCGCAATTGGAACTGGGAAGTTAATGTCCTGAGCTCGCCTGAAGTCAACGCTTGGTGCATGCCCGGCGGCAAGATTGCGGTCTACACCGGTTTGATTGAAAAGCTGAAGATCACCGATGATGAGTTGGCAGCCGTGATCGGCCATGAAATTGCCCATGCCCTGCGCGAACATGCACGTGAGCGCGCCTCGGAGCAAATGGTGGCCGGTAGCCTGATTTCCGTGGGATCGGCCCTGTTTGGAGTGGGCGAGATGGGACAAAAGGGCGCTGAATACGCCTACATGGGCTTGCTGGGTTTGCCGAATTCGCGCAGCCATGAAACCGAAGCTGACCGCATCGGTGTGGAACTTGCAGCGCGGGCGGGCTACGATCCGCGCGCGGCCATCAGCCTGTGGCAGAAAATGGGGCAGGTCAGCAGTGGCGAACCACCGAAATTTTTGTCTACTCACCCTTCACGCGATGACCGTATGCGCGACCTGAGCGTCTACTCCGAGCGGGTCATGCCGCTGTATCAGCAAAGCAGGAAGCGCTGAACGTCTTAAATCTCTTGCGCCTGTCGCTAAACGCCTGCTTATATACCAGCGGGCGTTTTTGTTTTCTGGCAGCGGCACGATGCGTGCATGGCTGGAACAAAGGTGATATGGCTGGAACAAAGGTGATATGGCATAATCTTGAACTCTTTTACGTTATTTTGGCTTCAAAATCATGGCGCAAACGCTTTACGACAAACTCTGGGACGCGCATGTCGTCGATACCGGCGACGATGGCACGACCATCCTTTATATTGATCGCCATCTGGTGCACGAAGTCACCAGTCCCCAGGCGTTTGAAGGCCTGAAACTAGCCGATCGCCAGCCTTGGCGCACTTCGGCCAATCTGATGGTGGCTGACCATAACGTCCCCACAACCGACCGTGCCGGTGGCATCACCGATCCGGTATCGCGCCTGCAAGTGGAAACGCTGGATGCCAACGCCAAGCAATACGGCCTGACCTATTTCAATATGGCCGATAAGCGCCAGGGCATCGTGCATGTCATCGGTCCCGAGCAGGGCGCGACCTTGCCTGGCATGACCGTAGTCTGCGGCGACTCACACACCTCAACCCATGGTGCTTTCGCCTGCTTGGCGCATGGCATCGGTACTTCCGAAGTCGAGCACGTGCTGGCAACGCAAACCTTGCTGACCAAAAAGTCCAAGGCCATGCTGGTGCAGATCGATGGTGAACTGCGCGCAGGCGTCACTGCTAAGGATCTGGTGCTGGCCGTGATCGGCGACATCGGCACCGCTGGCGGCACCGGGTATGCGATCGAATTTGCTGGCGACACTATCCGCGCGCTGTCCATGGAAGGACGCATGACAGTGTGCAACATGGCGATCGAGGCGGGCGCACGTGCCGGGATGATTGCGGTAGACGACGTCACCATCGACTACGTCAAGGGCCGGCCGTTTTCACCCAAGGGCGAGCAGTGGGAGCAAGCAGTGACTTACTGGCGCACTCTGCATTCCGATCCGGAGGCCAGATTCGACAGTGTGGTGAAACTGAATGCCGCTGATGTCCGTCCGCAAGTCACCTGGGGCACTTCGCCCGAAATGGTGGTGGCGGTGGATGATAGAGTGCCTAATCCGGCCCGGGAAACCGATCTGGTCAGGCGTGACGCCATGGAAAAA
>JBBSSV010000045.1:0-10042 GCA_038241705.1 Burkholderiales bacterium
GGCCTCGATCTCATGGTCGGAATCAATGAAGCGCTTGTTGAGCCTTTTTGCCAGGACGCGCCCGACGGTGGTCTTGCCGGACCCCATCAGGCCAACCAAAAAAATATTTCCAGACACGGTAGTGAGTTCTTTCGCAAGCCGAGACAGGCCTAGGCCGGCCCGGTTATTCAGTGCTTATCTGATTGCAACCTTATCATTTAACACCTTGGGCGTGAGAAAAATCAGCAACTCGGTCTTGTCGTTGGTGCGTGATCGGGTCTTGAAAAGGTTGCCCATGACGGGAATGTCGCCGAGCAACGGTACTTTGGTCACGGTATCGCGATCCTGCTGGATGTAGATGCCGCCGATCACCACCGTACCGCCATTTTCGATCAACACCTGCGTCTTGACGTGCTTGGTGTCGATGGCAAACCCCTGCAAGGTAGCCTGGCCCACGCTGTCCTTGTTGACGTCCACATCCAGAATCACGTTGCCATCCGGCGTGATCTGAGGCGTGACTTCCAACCTCAAATTGGCCTTGCGAAACGCCAGTGAGGTCGCGCCGCTGCTGGTGGCCACCTGGTAGGGCAACTCTGTGCCCTGCTCGATGATCGCGGTGAGTTGATCAGCCGTGATGACGCGCGGACTGGACAGGATCTTGCCCTTGCCTTCCGACTCGAGAGCCGACAATTCCAGACTAATCAGGCGCGATCCAGCTGCACCGAATAGCGTCAGGGCCATGGAGGCAGCAGAAGCGCCGTTTAAACCGGCAGCAGGCAAATTAACTTGATTGCCATTGAGGGTTGTCAGACTTGGCAAATTGACGCCAGGAGCACTGCCATCTGGGTTTTGGGTGCCGCCGTATTCGACATTGTTATTAGCACCGGCAGAAATTTTGCGTCCCATGAATCCCAGTTTGGCCCCCAGATTCCGACTAAATTTATCATCAGCCTCAACGATTCGCGCTTCGATCAGCACCTGACGGCTGGGAATATCGATTTTTTGCACCAGCTTGCGCACCTCCTCCAGGCGACTACTGATATCAGTCACGAACAATTGGTTGGTACGGGCATCGACCACCACGCCGCCGCGCTTGGACAGCAGGCTTTGGCCCTTTTCAGCACCTGCGGATGCCGTATTATTGGTATCCAGAATCTGCTTGAAAGATTCTGCCTTCTGGTAATTCAACTGGAAATGCTCGGTTTTCAGGGGCTCAAGCTGAGCGATTTGCGAACGCTGCTCCAGTGCCAGCTTTTCTTGGGCCAGCAGCTCTTCTTTGGGCGCAATCCACATAACCGAGCCGTTCTTGCGCATGTCCAGACCCTTGGCCTGCATCACGATATCAAGGGCCTGATCCCAAGGCACCTCTTTCAGGTTCAATGTCAGCGTGCCAGTCACGCTGTCGCTGGCAATGATGTTCAGGCCAGTGAAGTCGGCAATGATCTGCAGCACTGCCCGAACTTCGATATTTTGGAAGTTGAAAGACAGCTTCTCGCCCCGATAACGCTGGCCTGTTGTGCCGAATCGGTCGTCATCGTCCTTGCGCGGCCTGACCTCTACCACCAGTTGCGAGTCACTCTGGTAGGCACTGTAGTCCCAAGTGCCACTCGGCAAGATCGCCAGCCGTACGCCATTCCCTTGGGAGAGCGCAGTAATGGCCTGAACCGGGGTGCCAAAATCGCTGACATCTAGCTTACGACGCAGGGCGTGAGGCAGTTCCGCTTGTTTGAGGTCCACCACGATCTGCTGACCTTGTTCGCGCACTTCGACCGCAGTATTCCGTCTTGGTAAATCAATCACCACACGACCTTCGCCAGCGCTGCCACGCCGAAAATCGATACCACGCAGCTGCGCCGAGGACGGGTCCTCTTGCCGAGCTGCACTCGGTCTGGCAGCCGTACCTGCGGCGTTGATCGCAGTTGCCGGTTGGCCAGAGCCATCAAAAGTCACTGTGGCCACATTACCATCTACCGCAACCGCATGGCTCATCGCGCTGGTCAGGTTGAAGACCAGGCGCGTACGTCCACCAGCCTCGACCACGTTTAGGCTGCGTACCTCGTTCACGCCGATTTCAGGGTCTGCGGTGCCCAGCCCATTGCGCACGGTGGCAAAGTCCAGCACCACCCGTGCCGGGCTGCTGATGGCAAACCCGGCAGGCGTGGCAGCCAACGGGTGGGCAAAGCCCAGCCTGACCACGACGTTCGCGCCCTGCTGGCTGGCAGTGACAGTTTCCAGTACATTTTCCTGCGCGATGGCATGCGTACCTGCGCCAAGAGCCAGTATTAAGGCACTCGCCTGCATTAGCCGCTGAAATCCGCGCAGGAAGTATACGGGCCAAGTGTCGGCGGGTGAGACGAGGTGCGACATATACTGCGCTGCATTCATTTTCCTGCCTCCTGTAATTCCAGTTTGGCTTCGCGCTCGACCCAGTCGCCCGCTGCATCCTGTACGTATTCCTTGATGAGGATTTCGGCGCTGCCAACCCTAATAACTTTGCCTAGGTTCTGACCGATGTATTGCCCGGCACGAACGGTATGAACCAAGCCATCAGTGCTGAGAACGGCATAACTAATCTCTTTTTTCTGGATACTGCCTACCATCCGGAGTGCGTCTAGTGGATAGCTCTCCAGCGGCTCCCGCGGACGTGCTAAGTCCGGCGCTACATTCTGGTTTTTCTGAGTCTGTTGCTGGTCCAAAGAGCCCGTCAGTTTCACCAAGTCAAAAGGCGCGATCTCATCATGGTTGCTATAGGAAGAAGCCAGAAATTTTTTGGGAGGCGCCACTTCCGCCACTTTGGCCTTGGTTTTATTTTTGACGTCGTCCATCCATTGCGCCAGGTCAGCCATCTCGGTGTCGGCGCAACCACCAAGTGCCAGTAGCCCCAAGAGCAAGGCGGAAGCGGTACCGCTTTGCCTCATCATGATTTTTTAGCCCCCTGGTTTTTCTTGCTGGCGGTACGCTGTGCGGCGATTTCTTCGGCATCCAGATAGCGGAAGGTTTTGGCGATAGCGTCCAGGGTCAACGCCTTTTCTTTGCCAGTCGTTAGGTTCAGGCTGCTCAAGGTGACGATACGAGGCAGATTGGCAATGTCGCTGGCAAAAGCGCCCACATCGTGATAATTACCAGTAATGCGTAGGCTGATTGGCAGTTCTGCATAGTGGTCCTTAATCACGATCTGGCCAGGCCGAAAGAGTTCGAATTGCAGGCCGCGTCCCAAGCCAGCCTGATTGATGTCCGACAGCAAGGCGTCCATTTCCGCCTTGCTGGGCAGTTGCTTTTCTAGGGTTGTCACATATTCCCCGACCAGCATTTTTTGCTGGCGCAAGGCTGGCAGACTGACAGCTTGCTGGACCTTGTCCTCATATTCAGTGCGCAAGCGCACTTCTTTCTGCTCGCCGTACTCCATTTCTTCCAACTGGCCGCTCCAATGGACGAACCACCCTAGCAGCATGATGACCAGCATCACTCCGGTTGCGCACAATAGCCGTGGTGCCAATGGCCACTGCCCCGGCGGCACACCTTGGAGTCCCCGGAACTGCGCTTGTAGATACTGCGACCTATCCTTCAAGTTATTCATGCAGACCTCGCACAGAAGAAGCTGGCTTTGCCATCTGCAAGGCAAGCGGTGCCAGTTCAGCGGCCGCATTTTCGCTAGGACGGCGTATCGCCACATCTATGGTGAAATCAAAGAGCTTGCGACTGCTGCGTGCCGCCGTATCGCTGCTAGAGCGGATCTCGATCAATTCCGGCTTTTCCAGCCAGGCAGACTGGCTACTCAGATTGCGCAACAGCTCCGAGACCCGGGCATTGGACAGGGCCTGGCCAGTCAGGCGCACGCGCTGCTCTTCCTGCTTCAGGGATTTCAGATATACCCCTTCCGGCACTTGGCGCACTAGTTCCGCCATTAGATAGACCGGCTGGTTGCGGTCTGCCTGCAGGGCTTCGACTGCCTGCTGCCGCGCCTTAAGCCTTTCGATCTCTTGCTTGAGGCTGGCAACCTCCTTGATTTGCCCGTCGAGTCGAGTATTTGCGCTCTGAATGAACTGGTTGCGCCGCTCCTTATAGTTGAGTTGGGCGGAGAAGTACTGGCCGACCAGCAGCACAAAAGCAATACCTCCCAATAAGGACATGAGCAGAAGCAGGCTGAAATTCTTCTTTTGCTGCTGGCGCCAAGCTTCACGATGCGGAAGTAGATTAATACGCATCAAGCCTCCCCGCTGCGCAAGGCTAGGCCGCAGGCCGTCAGATAGGCGGGCGCCTCTAGGCTAAGCTGCCTGTCGCGTATCGAATCAGCATTGCGCATACCCTTGAAGGGATTGACCAGTTCTGTCGGGATGCCTGTTTTATGACGCGTCGCCTCCACCATTCCAGGCAGCAGGGAGCATCCACCAGCAAGGACTATCCGGTCGACATGGGCATGCGGCGTGGAAGAGAACAGAAATTGCAGGGCCCGCTCAATCTCTTGCGCCGCCATCTCCAGGAAGGGTGCCTGCAAGTTCGCCTCATAGCCATGTGGCAGATCACCGGACTTCTTTCTGCGTTCTGCTTCCTCCCAGGAAATGTCGTACGCCTGAACAATCTCTTGGGTCAACTGGTAGCCGCCAAATGCCAGCACCCGTTCGCATACAAGCTGGTCCGCCTGCAGGACGAGCATCTGCATCTGATGGGCGCCTATTTGGAACAGAGCCACGATGTCCTGGCTTGCAGCCTTCCCGGTCGCCGCCAGCACGCGCTCCAGCGCTGCCCGGGTGGCAAAGGTTTCGACATCCATGATCTTGGCAGTCAGTGCAGCCTCTTCCACTACGGCGATACGATCCTCCACCTTTTCTTTGCGGGCAGCGGCGAATAGGACCTCGATATCCTGCGGAGCGCTTCCCAGAGGGCCCAGCACAACAAAATCAAGACGCACCTCTTCCGGTGCCGAGGCGATGTAATGGCTGGCCTCGATCTCGACCTGAAACTCAAGTTGGTCTTCGGACAGGTCGGCAGGAAGAATGATTTTTCGGGTAATGACAAAGGCGGCCGGCATCGCCAGTACAACCTGCCTGGTGCGGATGCCACTTTTTTTCCAGACACGACGCACTGCTTCCGCCACCTGCTCAAGGTTTTCTATGTTCCCATCCACGACGGCACCGCGCGGCAAGGGCTCATGCGCATAGCGTTCTAACTGCCTTTGCTCGTTGCCTGCTTCGGAAAGCTCTACTAAACGTACACTTGCCGTGCCAATATCCAGCCCAACCATCCCGGTCTGTTTCTTTTTCAGAAAGGACATTCCACCCCAATCCAAGCGCACCCTTGTCTCCTGCTCGACTGTCTAGTTCAGATCGGATCCGGCGCTTAAGGCTCCGTATAAAATGAGCCTGCCGTAATAATTATTTACATTCGGCCATCCTAGCAACGCAACTCTGTTGCTGTAAAGAAATTTATCGCTGCTTTCTTTCTTTTTAACAGTCCGTTGCCTTACTGCCACGTTATTGGCACCTAACTGCCCCAACCACGCTTTTCCCTTTGCAGGCGCTTAGGCTAGTTTGTGCAGGCCAGTATAATCAGCCCTGTTATGCATTTTTGCTTTCACTCCCTTCATCTGTCGCCTCGCCTCGCATGACTTCCTCTGCACCTCCTCACTCTATGGATAAGAAGCCTCAGCGCCGCCTGGGCTTGGCCGTACGCCTTGTCTTCGGTTTTTTTGGCATGCTGGCAGGACTATTAGTGATCGGAGTGCTGCTGATCGGCTTCATCTTGGCCATGGCTTACCCCAACCTGCCCGACCTGGATTCGCTGACCGATTACCGGCCCAAGATTCCTCTGCGCATCTTTTCTGCGGACAATGTGCTGATTGGGGAATTCGGTGAGGAGCGGCGCAACCTAGTGCATTTTGAAGATATCCCTGATGTAGTCAAAAAAGCCGTGTTGGCCATCGAGGATGATCGTTTCTACGAGCACAGCGGCCTCGATTTCCAGGGCATTTTGCGTGCCGCGGTGCATAACCTGAGCGGGGGCGCGCGTCAGGGAGCATCGACCATCACGCAGCAAGTCGCGCGCAATTTCTTCCTGTCGAGCGAACAGACTTTCAAGCGCAAGTTGTATGAAGCCCTGCTGGCCTGGAAGATCGAGCAGAATCTAAGCAAGGACGAGATCCTCGAGGTTTACATGAACCAGATTTACCTAGGTCAGCGCGCTTATGGTTTTTCCTCTGCTGCCCAGATTTACTTTGGCAAGAAACTGCCCGACATTACCGCTGCCGAAGCCGCCATGTTGGCCGGCCTGCCCAAGGCACCCTCTTCCAACAATCCTGTGGTCAATCCGGCCCGTGCTCGCCTGCGCCAGCAATACATCCTTCTGCGCATGCATCAGTTGGGCTACCTGAGCGATGCCGAATACACCGAAGCCAAGGAAGAAGAACTTAAGATCAAGATGGATACCAATCAGTTCGGCATCCATGCTGAATACGTAGCCGAAATGGCGCGTCAGCTGGTATACGCTCAGTTCAAGGAAGAAACCTATACCCGTGGATTAAATGTCTTCACCACCATCACCAAGGCCGACCAGGATGCGGCCTATCTGGCCGTGCGCCGCGGCGTGATGGCGTATGAGCGGCGTCATGGCTATCGCGGCCCGGAAGGCTTCATGACGATTCCCGACAGCAAGGCCGAAGCCGATGCTGCCATCGAAGCAATCTTAGCCGAACATCCCGATAGCGATAATCTGGTGGCAGCAGTGGTGCTTGACGCCAGCCAGAAAAACGTACGCGCAGTGCTGGCGTCGGGTGAGGAAATCGAGATCAACGGGGCGGGCTTGCGCTTCGCGTCGCACTTCCTAAGCGCCAAGGCCACGCCCAACAAACGCTTGCAACGCGGCGCAGTGATCCGCGCCGTGCTGGACGACAATAAATGGGAAATCACGCAGATGCCCCTAGTGGAATCTGCCTTGGTCGCCACCGATACCCGGGATGGTGCCATTCGCGCGCTGGTCGGCGGCTTTGATTTTAACCGGAACAAGTTTAATCACATCACTCAAGCCTGGCGCCAACCTGGTTCGTCTTTCAAGCCGTTCATCTATTCTGCGGCGCTGGAAAAAGGTCTGTCGCCTGCGACCATTGTCAATGACGCCCCAATCAGCTTCGATGCCGGCCAGACGGGTGGCCAAGCTTGGCAGCCGAAGAACTACGATGGCCGCTATGAAGGACCGATTACCATGCGCCGTGGCTTGACCCGCTCCAAGAACATGGTCTCGATTCGTTTGCTGCATCAAGTAGGCGCGCGCTATGGTCAGGAATACGCCGCCCGCTTCGGCTTTGATGCTGCCAAAAACCCACCCTACCTGACGCTGGCACTCGGCGCGGGGGCAGCCACCCCGCTGCAGATGGCCGGCGCTTACGCCGTGTTTGCCAATGGCGGCTACAAGGTCAGTCCCTATCTAATCTCGAAGATTACCGATGCTTCTGGAAAAATCTTATCTCAAGCCGCGCCCGAACGGGCAGGTGTGGAAGAAAATCGGGTCATTGATGCGCGCAATGCCTTCCTGATGGACAGCATGCTGAAGGATGTCATCAAGTACGGCACCGCTACTAAGGCCCTGGCACTGAAACGTCCGGATCTGGCGGGCAAGACCGGCACTACTAATGACTCCATCGACGCTTGGTTTGCTGGCTATCAGCCAAACCTAGTGGCCGTCACTTGGATGGGCTACGACCAGCCCAGAAACTTGGGCAAGCGCGAAACCGGCGGCAGTCTTGCGTTGCCGATCTGGGTGGACTACATGGGCAAGGCGCTCAAGGGCGAGCCAGTGGTTGATGTTCCCCTTCCCGATGGCTTGGTCAAGGTCGGCAACGATTACTACTATGCGGAGTACTCCCCAGCGCAAAGAGAACAAGGGCTGGGTTTGAACGATCCCGGCTTCAGCCCTTTTGCCCCACAATCCGACCCCCAGCGAGAAGCGGTCAAGAACGAACTCTTTTAACCCGGCGCCAATGTCAGGCGCTGGGTGCTTGCAGACTGATCGCCCGTCCACCCTGCTCGCTCAGTAGGTGAGACAAGGCGGAAAACAGTTCCGTGCCGGCGCGCGTATCTACCCAATGCCCGCCCTCGCGGCGATAGTGATAGCCGCCAGCCTTGGCTGCTATCCATAACTCCCGCATGGGCGTCTGGCTGTTGACAATGATTTTCGTGCCGTTTTCCACGAACTCGATTTCCAGCACATTACCGCTGCGGCTGCATTCGACATCGACCTCCCCCGTGTCGGTAGCCTCTTCCAGAGCACGCTCAATTGCTTCCATCGTGGCGTCGGCCTGCTTCATGAATTCTGATTCCGTCATGCTAAACTCCCTTATGTTTTTCATACATGATTCTACCCTCGAAGCCATGTCCCAGCGTTTTCCTCGCGCGCGTCGCCTGACTACTGTAGCGCTCCTTTCCTCCGGGCTGATACTGGCTGGCTGCGGTCAAACTGGCCCGCTGTACATGCCCAAACGCCCGGCGCCGCTGACCACGACACCGGCGGATGCATTTTTGCCGACGCCCTCTGATTCATCCACGCCAGCTTCTGCTCCCTCTACCCCCTGACTCTGTCCTTCGATGCCGCATTTCTCCTACAAAAATGGCGTCTTGCACGCCGAAAATGTTGCTTTGACTGATGTTGCCCGACGCTTCGGCACGCCCACCTATGTCTATTCCAAGGCAGCACTGCTGGAAAACTACGCGGCCTATGCCGATAGCTGCGCCGGACGCGATGCCTTGATCTGCTACGCCATGAAGGCCAACTCCAACCTGGCCATCCTGAGTCTCTTGGCACAGCAGGGGGCTGGCTTTGATCTGGTATCGGGCGGAGAATTGCTGCGCGTGATTGCGGCTGGCGGCGATCCGCGCAAATGCATTTTTTCCGGCGTGGGCAAGTCGCGCGCCGAAATGCAACTGGCCCTGCACCATGACATTCTCTGCTTCAACGTGGAATCCATTCCCGAACTGCATCGCCTGAATGCGGTAGCCGCAGAAATGGGCAAGGTCGCGCCTATCAGCCTGCGGGTCAATCCGAACGTCGATGCCAAGACCCACCCTTACATTGCCACTGGCCTAAAGGCCAACAAGTTCGGTGTGGCCTTTGAAGACGCCCTGGACACCTACCGCACTGCCAGCCAGCTGACGCATTTGCAAATCATGGGCATCGATTGCCACATCGGCTCGCAGTTACTAGACGATGCCCCTTTGCTAGAGGCACTGGAAAAATTGATCGACTTGATCGATACCTTGGCCGCCGAAGGCATCATCCTGCATCACCTGGACCTGGGCGGCGGCATCGGCATTACCTATGATGATGAAGAACCGGTGGCTGTGCCTGACTACTTGGGACGGGTGTTTGCCACAATCGATCAGTGGCGTCAGAAGCGTCATCAAGGTCAGCCGGTCAAAGTCATTTTCGAGCCAGGCCGCTCCATCGTCGGCAACGCCGGCGTCTTGCTGACGCGGGTGGAATACCTCAAACCCGGCGCCGAGAAAAACTTCTGTATTGTCGACGCGGCCATGAACGACCTGATGCGCCCGGCGATGTACGACGCTTGGATGGGCGTCAAGGAAGTCACCCCTGCCGCCGAAGGCGACGCACATATTTATGACGTGGTGGGACCGATTTGCGAGTCCGGTGACTGGCTGGCCAAGGACCGGGCTTTGACAGCGCAGCAGGATGACTTGCTAGTGATTACCAGTGCAGGTGCCTACGGGATGACCATGGCGTCGAACTACAACAGCCGCGGCCGGCCCGCCGAAGTCATGGTAGATGGCAGCACCATGCACGTGGTACGCCAGCGTGAGGATGCCGCCGACCTGTTCGTACTGGAATCCACGCTTTGATAGAGACGACTTGGTGCCTCCAAGATGCCAACTCTGAACATGTGGCAAACTTATAAAATTGCAAGTTTTCGCTCAGCAGTTAGTCCTAGCGCCAAGCAATTTCTTGAGGCTGTGTTGAAGGTTTTCAACACAGCTTTTTCTTAACGCGTTTCAGTGACTTGCTGGTTGCGCGTGCGTATCCAGCCATACAGTCGGACCCCCAGCAATACCGTAACGACACC
>JBBSSV010000046.1:0-9988 GCA_038241705.1 Burkholderiales bacterium
CACCACGTAATGCGTGGTCGCGCCCGTCTTGCCGGAAAAGTCGTTGTTGTAGAAGTGTTCGTATACGGCCAGGAAACTGGCCTGGCTCAGATGCAGCTCACAGCCCAATTCGTTCTGGGCCAGACGACAGAAGGCAGCAGCCATGGTCTCGTTCTTGCGGATGCGCCCACCCGGCACGAACCAGCAATGCTGAGCAGGAGGATTGCTGCGCAGTCCCAGCAGGACTTCGCCCTTAAGGTTTTCTACAATCATGTCAATGGAGATCAGCGGTGTGGCGCGGATCACATTGGCAAAGGTGGCTGCATCCAGCCGACCTGCTGGAGCACTGGGGATGACTGCGACTGGATCACAGGTAGAGCAGGGTGTATCAGTAAGCATTTTTTCCACTCCATCCCTTGAAAGCGGTCCATACAATGATTTTCATGTCCATCCAGAGCGACCAGTTCTGGATGTACTGCAGGTCGAACTCGACCCGCTTGACCATCTTGTCGTCTGTGTCGGTCTCGCCGCGATAGCCATGGATCTGAGCCCAGCCGGTAATGCCGGGCTTGACGCGATGGCGCAGCATGTACATCTCCAGCTTGCCTTCATAGATCTCGTTGTGCTGCAGCGCATGAGGGCGCGGGCCAACTACCGACATTTCGCCCTTGAGCACGTTAATGAATTGTGGCAATTCATCCAGGCTGGTACGGCGAATGAAGCTTCCAATGCGAGTGATCCGAGGATCATGCTGGGTGGCCTGCGTGACGGTACCGTGCTCGGCATGTGGCTTCATGCTGCGGAATTTGTAAACATTGAACTTGCGCCCGTTCAAGCCTAAGCGTGGTTGCTTGAAAAAAACCGGACCTGGTGACGAAAGCTTGATTGCAATCGACAAAAAGACAAACAGTGGCAACAGCATGGTCAGCGCAGTCAGGGCAAACAGTTTGTCGAACAAATCCTTGGCGATTCCCAGTGCGCCGCCCGAGGCTGGTTGGTTGAGTTCGAAAGCCGGCTGACCGAGAAAATGGATGACCTTGTTGCTGAGGATGTGCATGCTGGTGGTATCCGGCACCCATCGAATATCGACCAGAGCATTGCGCAGGATGTATTGCAACTCCTGCATCTGCGCCGTGGCACTCAGGGGCAGGGCGATCCAGATTTCGTGGATACGCTGATGAGTGACATAGTCATGAAGTTCCTGGAAGCTTTCCAGTAGATCCACCCTTGGGTCTTGGATGTGGGGAGCATGTTCGGGCAGAGCATGGATGGCCTTGACGTTGTAGCCATACCAATCGTGCTGCGCAGCACGCTGATGCATGGAGCGACCAATGTCGCCATATCCAACAATCACCACTCGCTTGTTGTTAAGTCCCTTGGCACGCATATAGCGCAGGCTGGAATACAGGAAAACACGCGACAGACTCAGAAATGCCAAACCGCAAACAAACCAGTAGCACAACCACAGACGTGAGACATTGCCGACGTGATGAACCAAAAAGCTGAAGAATAGTCCGATCAGCAGTACGCTCGCCCAAGCCATCGCTAGTTGGGCCAGCATGCGCAGCATCGAGCGGCCGCGCCAAGACGAGTACAAGCCGAACTGGCTGAACATGAAAAAGGCCAAGCCGCTGCAGAAATACAGAAGAATGGAGTGGATGGGCTCGCCGCCAGAGAGAAATTCGCTGAAGCGCAGCAGGCCGGAAAACTGGCCCGCGGCCAAGAGCACAAGCACGTCCAGTAGACGCATCATGAATTCCAGGCGCGAGGAATTACGGTTAATCAGGTCATGCATATGCTGGTGGCCTTCAACGTAAACCTAGATCGTTAATGAGTGAGTTGCATGACGGTGGTTGTTCTCGCCATACAATTCGGCGGTGCCCCAAGCGGTGTATAGCTAGCGTATGGTAGTCGCTGGAGTTGTTGCAAAAATAGCAATCAAATCCTTGATTGATGACTGTCAATTCTTGAGTTGCAGATATTGTCAAATTGTTTTCTGCCACCCTGCGTTTAAAAGGATAGCTTTAAGGCAATTTTTTATATTGAGAAAGGTTAAAGCTACCTTTAACCTAAGTTAAAGCCGGTCAAGTTTCGTCAACTGCGCTCAAGTTGCATTTTTGAAACAATCCCCCAGTAAAGGCCGAAGCGTTTGGGCGACCTTGCCCGAGTCAACGACTTACAGCACAAAAAATGACGTTGTGACAGTAAAACGTCCCCAGCAGAAATCTGTGATTCCTGATGGGCTTGCGCTATCATCGACGGTATGACCCCCACACCTATTCCTGCGCCTTCCTTGTATGAACTGCTTGGAGGCGAGCAGCCCTTGCGTCAGCTTGTGGACCGCTTCTACGACCTCATGGATCTGGAGCCGGAGTTCGCGGACATCCGTGTCATGCATCCGACGCCTCTGGATAGTTCACGCGACAAGCTTTTCTGGTTTCTTTCCGGCTGGTCGGGCGGCCCGGATCTTTTTATCGAACGCTTCGGCCATCCGCGCCTGCGCGCACGCCACATGCCGTACGCCATCGCCTCGTCCGAACGCGGCCAGTGGCTGCGCTGCATGCAGATGGCCATGGAAGAAGTCCAACTTTCCCAAGAACTGCAACAGTTCTTGATGGAGTCCTTCACGCAGACTGCCGACTGGATGCGCAACACGCCTGATTAAGTGCGGGCAATGTCCCTTTGTGCTGGGTTTATGCGCTAGCCGCTGACACGGTTCGGCGC
Source organism: Burkholderiales bacterium (assembly GCA_038241705.1). GTDB lineage: Bacteria > Pseudomonadota > Gammaproteobacteria > Burkholderiales > Burkholderiaceae_D > JBBSSV01. The sequence continues at coordinate 2,704 of JBBSSV010000046.1, forward strand.
GTCGATTTCTTTCTCTTTTTCTTGTTTTTTTTCCAATGAACACTTTCTTGCTGATCGGCTTGACAGTGCTGGTGCTGGTCAGCCTGTTACTTCAAACTTTTTTTCTGCTGCGGATGCGGCAAGACAACCCGGCAGCGGAACTAGGCGAAGAACTGGATTTGTTGCAACGTGCGCTGGAGCTTCATCAGCAGCAGACCGCCGAGCGCATTGAGCGCGAAATGCGCGATCAGGTCCAGTCTTCTGGACAGCAACTGCGGCTGGAGGTAGGAGGCAATTTCTCTCAATTTCAACAAACGCTTGCCGCCCAACTCAGCAGTGTCGCCACCTTGCAAAACAGCCAGATCGACGGCTTTTCGCAGCAACTGACCAAGCTGAACGAACGCAATGCCGAACAACTGGAGGCGATGCGTCAGTCGATCTCGGTACAGGCCCATGCGGGGCGTCAAGAACAGACTCAGGCATTGGGTCGGTTTGGTGACACGCTAAACCACACCCTGGCGGCCCTCACCGAATCCAACGCCCGCCGGATGGCGGAAGTGCGCGCGACCCTGGAAGAGAAAATCCAGGCACTACAAAACGACAATGGGGCCCGTCTGGAAGAGATGCGACGCACGGTCGACGAAAAATTACATGCGACACTGGAGCGTCGTCTGGGTGAATCTTTCCAGCTGGTGTCCGAGCGACTCGAAAAAGTCCATCAAGGGCTGGGAGAAATGCAGCAGCTGGCGGTAGGCGTAGGGGATTTGAAGCGGGTGCTGACGAATGTGAAGACGCGCGGCACTTGGGGTGAAGTGCAGCTAGGCATACTGCTGGAGCAGGTGCTGACTGTCGACCAATACGCTAAGAACGTGGAGACGGTCAGAGGCAGCAATGAGCGCGTTGAGTTTGCGATTCGCCTTCCAGGACCGGAAGATGGCGCCGAGCCCGTGTGGCTGCCAGTAGATGCCAAATTTCCGAAGGAACAGTATGAGCGGCTGGTGGAGGCCGCCGAGCGTGCCGATGCCGATGGGGTTGCCACTGCTGGCCGTGAACTGGAGCGCGCCATCCGTCAGGAAGCTAAGACCATTGCGGGTAAATACCTGTCGCCGCCGATGACCACCGACTTTGCAATCATGTTTCTGCCGACCGAAGGCCTGTATGCCGAAGTCATGCGCCGCCCGGGCTTGGCCGACGATATGCAGCGCAGTTTTCGCGTCAGCATTGCTGGCCCTTCGACGCTGGCGGCGCTGCTCAACAGCCTGCAAATGGGCTTTCGGACCTTGGCCTTGGAAAAACGGTCATCGGAAGTCTGGCAGGTGCTGGGCGCGGTCAAGACTGAATTCGACAAATTCGGCGAGGTGCTAGCCGCCACTAAACTGACTTTGGAACGCGCAGCCAAAAATATCGAAATGGCGCAGACTCGTACCCGTCAGATGACGCGAAAGCTGAAATCGGTGGAAGCCCTACCCCAAGACACGGCCAGCCAATTGTTGGGAACGTCCAAGCTGGAAGTGGAAGCAGAAGAATAAGCAGTTGGAAAGGAGGATGCTAAGCTGGATTGCTTCCTTCCAGCATGGCGCTCCTTTTAGATCAGTCCTTCGAACAGGATGACATCGACCTCATCCCCGGCGTTCACTCGGTCCAGGTCATGGTGCAACACCACCATGCAGTTCGATTCGGACATCGAGCGCAGCACCCCTGAGCCCTGAGTGCCCGTGGTGCGCACCTGCTGCCGACCTTGCTCATCGTGTGACAGGATGGCGCGCTGGTATTCGGTACGCCCGGGACGCTTGCGAATCGCCGTTTCAGCACGGGCGCGGATGAAGGGCAGGGGCTCTGGCGACGCTCCCATCATGTGCAGCAAGGCTTCACGTACGAAGAAATAAAAAGTCACCATCACTGCCACCGGATTGCCGGGCAAACCGAACAGGTAAGCCTGTTGCCCTTCGGCGTTCAAGGTGCCGAAGGCCATGGGACGACCCGGGCGCATGCCGATCTTCCAGAAAGCGACATCACCAATTTGCTCCATCATTTGCTTGGTGTAGTCAGCTTCGCCCACCGACACGCCACCTGAAGTGATGACGACATCAGCGGCTGCGCTGGCGGTGCGAAAGGCATGTTCCAGTGCAGCGGGTTCATCCTTGATGACGCCCATATCGTGGATGTCGCAGCCCAGTCGCGTCAGCATGCCGTACAGGGTATAGCGGTTGCTGTCATACACGCAGCCTTCGTCCAGCACTTCGCCAATCGAGCGCAACTCGTCTCCCGTGGAAAAAAAGGCCACCCGCAGTCGCCGAAAGACCGGCACTTCTGCCGTGCCTAATGACGCCAGTAAGCCTAGGTCTGCCGGGCGCAAAACCCTGCCTTTGGACAGGGCCGGCGTGCCAGCGGCCAGGTCTTCGCCTTTACGCCGGCGATTGTCACCAGCCTTGACGCTGCCTGCGGGAATGGTGATGGCCACATCCGAGACATTTTCCACGTTTTCCTGCGGGATGACGGTATCGCAGTTGGCTGGCATCACGGCACCGGTCATGATGGCGATGCATTCTCCTGGGCCAATCGGTTCGCTGAAGCTGTGGCCGGCGTAGGCTGTTCCCAGCACGCACAGGGTGACAGGGTCATCGGACTTGAGGTCGTCGCTGCCAAAAGCATAGCCATCCATAGCCGAGTTGTCGTGCGCCGGGACGTTAATAGAAGAAACAATGTCCTCGGCCAACACCCGACCCAAAGCCGTACGCAAAGAGAGTTTTTCAACCAGGGTAATGGGCGCGATGACCTCGCGGATGATGCGTTGGGCCTGCGTCACTGGCAGGGCGTTCGGATCGTAGGCGGACAGGCAGCTGACTACGGCAGAAAGGGCTTGATCGCTCATTGTTGATGTTCTCGCTGACAAGGTTGTGCGTTGCAAATCAGTGCAAGGTAAGTGCTAGCGTTCTCTGAACCGGAACGTGCTGGCGCTTGCATACTTGATTTAGCCACCGATATACGACATTTCTACTTTTTGAGAATCACGCGCTGAAAAATCAGTATCGGCACTGCGCAATTCAGAATAGCGGTCGCTGCGGCCGCGCCACAGATGGCCAATGACGGTGGAAATTTCCTCATCGGTTTTGCCGCTGCGAAGCAGGGCGCGCAAATCATGGCCGCCGGTGGCAAACAGGCAAGTATACAACTTGCCTTCCGTCGACAGACGTGCGCGGCTACAGTCGCTGCAGAAGGCTTGAGTGACGCTAGAAATCATGCCGACTTCGCCGCTACCATCACGGTAGCGCCAGCGGGCGGCAGTTTCGCCGGTGTAGTTCGGATTGATGGCTTCGAGCGGCATTTCAGCGTCGATGCGACGCACCACTTCGGCTGACGGAATGACTTCCTCCATTTTCCAGCCGTTCGAGGCCCCCACGTCCATGTATTCAATGAAGCGCAGAATGAAGGGCGAATCTTTGAAGTAACGTGCCATGGGCAGGATCTCCTGATCGTTCATGCCTCCTTTGACCACCATGTTGACTTTGATCGGACCCAGTCCTACTGCATGCGCCTTGTCCAGGCCGCGCAGGACGTCGACCACAGGAAAGTCGACGTCGTTCATACGCTTGAAGGTGGCGTCATCCAGAGAGTCCAGTGATACGGTCACGCGGTCGAGTCCAGCATCTTTCAAGGATTGCGCCTTGCGCGCCAAGAGGGAACCGTTGGTAGTCAGGGTAATGTCCAGGTCCTGACCATCTGGTGTTTTCAATCGCCGCAGCATGCCAATCAGACCCTCAATGTTCTTGCGCAGCAGCGGCTCGCCACCGGTCAGGCGAATCTTGCCGACGCCATGGGCCACGAACAGGGTTGCCAAGCGTGCGATTTCCTCGAAACTCAGCAAGGCAGTCTGCGGCAGGAACTGATAGCTCTTGTTAAACACCTCCCGCGGCATGCAATAGACGCAGCGAAAATTGCAGCGGTCCGTGACCGAAATGCGTAAATCCTGCAACGGTCGTGCAAGCGTATCCGTCACCAAGCCGCTGGGAGCTTCGAGTTGCGCGGGTACGGCAGGAGCTCCCTGCAGGGTGCGGTGATCAATAACGGGGATGATTTTTTTAGTCATAATAGGGCTACCAACAATGTATCTAAGATACCACGGCAGGCAAGCGAACGCAGAGTGGTGGCGCCCAGTTCGAAGCCACAGCATGTAAAGCAGTGCGAGTTGGTTTTGCTGGGCCTGCAGGGGTCAGCCAGGGGCAGGCACAAGGTGAATCAGGGGTGGTCTACACTCAGAAAAAAAGGGAGCATAAGCTCCCTTTTTATTTTCAAGCCTGAGGCCAGACCATCATGCTTCCCGCTGGGTTTCCACTTGCACCAATGGTTCGGCAGCCAGCGAAGGCTGAGGCTTGCGCATCCGACCCTGGCGCACTGGCGCAGCAGCCTCCTGCGCAGCTGCTTCCTGAGCAGCCTGCAGTTTGGCCGGATCGGTTACGGTCAAAGTCAGGCCAGCCGCATCCAGCTTGTTTTCCAGGTCAGCTGGCAACTCATTGTCGCTGCGCTGGTCTTGATCGGCGAAAACCGCTTGTGACGTTGCTGCAAACTGGCCAGCGGCAATCGCCTCTTCAGTAACCTGGTCAGCGGTCGACTCTTGCGCGGAAGGGGTTGTAGCCGCTTTCTCCTCAGGGGCTGAAGCCTGAGAAGATGTTAGCTCTTCAAAGACGGGTTCCGTTTCGAGGTCAATAGACGTATCCGCAACCGGGGATTGCTCTTCCAGTGCGGGGGCTTCAACGGCCGTTTCTGTTACTTCAGTACTCTCCGAAGAAGTTTCCTCCATCTGTGGTAGGGCTAATTCAGAGCGGTCGCTTGTGTCATCAGCCGCTGGCTGCACGTCTGCTTCAGGTGTGGTTACCGCAGATACCTCGGAAGAAGCGGTGTCCTGCTCATCTGCAGCAGGAGTGCTTTGTGCCACGTGCGCTACGAAAACAGCTTCCTCGGCTGGCTGGGCTGGCATGTTGTCTGCCGGTGCTGGTTCGGTAGTGGCTGCCGCAGACGTTTCCTCGTTTGCTGTGACAGCATCCACCCGTTCAGAAACTTCCTTACGCCTTCTCGGAGCTTGCCTTGGGGTATCGGACCTGGAGGCATTCTCAATGGCTGGGGACATTTCCGGCTCGTCCGTCAGATTTTCCTCACCCTGTGCTTCCTGGGTAGTCGTTTTTTCCTGCTCTGCTCTTTGCAGCTCTAGTTCTTCAACCGGGACAAAGGGCGCGCTGCCGTTGGCCGTGGTCTCGGCGCCATCGGTATCCCGGTCGCGACGGCTACGGTTGCGGCCACCACGACGACGGCGACGACGCGGCTGCTCTTCACCATCGGCGTCGGTAGTGGTTTCTGCATCGCCTTCGGTCTGGCTGCTCAGGTCGTCTGTTTCATCGCTCTTGGCGGCATCCGGTCTGGAAGCCGGAACCTGCGCAACAGTTGGAATAGGCGTATCGATTGCCAATGCTGCCTCATCTTTTGGCAGATCGCTTGCATTGTCATTGCGCTCATCACGCCCGCCGCGGGCATTACCATTGGTTTGGCGTTCGCGCCGGTTTTCGTTGCGTTCTTCGCTGCTGTTGTCGCGTGCTTCACGCGGCTCACGTGGTTCGCGAGGTGGACGCGGTGGGCGGCCTGAAGTGGCGCTATCAGATGGAGCTGTTTTCAGGGCCGACACTTGCTGACCATTCTGATTACGGCCTTGAGTATTTTCCTCATTGCGCTCCTGCGGATTACGGCTGCGATTGCGGCTGCGCTGGGAGCGGGCTGGACGATCGGTACGGTCGCGACTGGAGGACGTCTTTTCCGGCGCAGCCGGTGTGGTGGGTACGGCAGGGGTTACAGGCTTGGCGCGGAACAGGCCAAAAAGCCGACTGAAGAAACCTTCTTCAGTCGCTGCGTGGGGCGAGATGATCTCCACAGGACGACGGTCGACAATGGGTGCAGGCTGATCTGGCGTGATGCCTTTGACGACAGCTTCCTGACGGACCTTGACCTCTTCTTTCTGACGCTTGTCGTAGCTGATATCGGTATCGGCTTCTTCGGCCATGGCATAGCTGGCGGTGCTGTCTTCTAGACGGACGTCATCGCTCTTGATGCGCTCCAGCTTGTAGTGCGGTGTTTCCAGATGCTTGTTGGGAATCAGGATGACGGAGACGCCGTGCCGGGTTTCGATCTGGAGGATGTCGCCACGCTTTTCGTTGAGCAGGAAAGCGGCCACGTCCACAGGCGCTTGCACATGGATGGCAGCGGAGTATTCCTTCATCGCTTCTTCCTGGATGATGCGTAGTACCTGCAGGGCGGAGGATTCGATGTCGCGGATGTGGCCGGTGCCGTTGCAACGTGGACAGGCCACATGGCTGCCTTCGGACAGGGAAGGGCGCAGGCGCTGACGCGACAGTTCCATCAGGCCGAAGCGGGAAATTTTGCCCATTTGCACGCGTGCGCGGTCATGGCGCAGGGCATCCTTGAGCCGACCTTCGACTTCGCGCTGATGTTTGGAATGGTCCATGTCGATGAAATCGATCACGATCAAACCGCCCAGGTCGCGCAGGCGCAACTGACGAGCGACCTCTTCGGCTGCTTCCAGATTGGTGTTGAAGGCCGTGCTCTCGATATCACTGCCGCGAGTGGCGCGGGCGGAGTTGACGTCTACGGAAACCAAGGCTTCGGTATGGTCGATGACGATGGCACCACCGGAAGGCAGGGGTACGGTGCGGGAGTAAGCGGTTTCGATCTGATGTTCGATCTGAAAGCGCGAAAACAGAGGCGCCTCGTCACGGTAGCGTTTGACGCGGTGCACCATATCGGGCATGACATGGGCCATGAATTGCTGTGCCTGGTCGTAAATTTCGTCGGTGTCGATCAGGATTTCGCCGATCTCAGGCTGGAAGTAGTCGCGGATAGCGCGAATGACGAGAGAGGACTCTTGGTAAATTAAAAAGGCGCCCGAGGCCGATTGGCCGGCGCCTTCGATGGCTCGCCACAGCTGCATCAGATAATTCAGGTCCCACTGCAGTTCTTCGACGTTACGGCCAATGCCGGCAGTGCGGGCAATCACCGACATGCCTGCGGGCAGATCGAGCTGATCCATGGTTTCCCGCAATTCCTGGCGCTCCTCGCCTTCGACCCGGCGCGAGACACCGCCCCCGCGAGGGTTATTGGGCATCAAAACCAAGTAGCGTCCTGCCAGCGATACAAAGGAGGTCAGCGCCGCGCCCTTGTTGCCGCGCTCTTCCTTATCGATCTGGACCATGATCTCTTGGCCTTCGCGCAGGGCTTCCTTGATGGAAGCGGTACGCACATCGAC
>JBBSSV010000047.1:0-9872 GCA_038241705.1 Burkholderiales bacterium
CCGAACCATGGCGTCGGTTTTGTTTAAACTAAATGTTGCATCTAAGATGCATGTACAAGGAGAGTGTTTTGATTTCAGCGTCCGCCCGCCCCTATATCGATGCCAGTGTCCCCGTCCTGCGCGAGCATGGCGTCACCATCACCCGCACCTTTTACAAGAACATGTTTGAAGAGCATCCCGAACTGACCAACCTGTTCAACATGGGAAACCAGGCCAGCGGTGTGCAGCAACAGTCTCTGGCTGCAGCTGTCTTCGCCTATGCCGCCAATATCGACAATGCCGCCGCACTGGGCCCAGTGGTTAACCGGATTGTGCACAAGCATGCTTCCATTGGCATCCGCGCTGACCACTACCCCATCGTCGGTCGTCACTTGCTAGGTGCAATTCAGTCAACCCTGGGCGATGCTGCGACGCCACCTCTGCTGTCCGCTTGGGACGAAGCCTATACGGCTCTGGCCGACACCCTGATCGAAGCCGAGAAAACTCTGTATGCCGAAGCTGGCATCGAGCCCGGCCAACTACGCCCGATGCGAGTGACCGCGTTGCGCAAGGAAAGCGATGAAGTCAACTCCCTGACCTTGGCATCGATGGATGAGACGCCGGTCTTTGACTTCAAGCCCGGGCAATATGTCAGCGTTAGCGTCGACTTTGAGGATGGCAGTACACAGTTGCGGCAGTACAGCATGTCAGACGCGCCCAATAAGGATACGTTGCGCATTTCCGTCAAGCGCGAGCCCGCGGGTCACGAAACCCCGGCAGGTCGGGTCTCAAACTGGATTCATGACAACGTCAAGGCTGGCGACACCTTGCACCTGACCCACCCCTTTGGCGAGTTTGCACCCGACACCGAAAGCGAAGCTCCCATGGTCTTGCTTTCAGCTGGCGTGGGCGTCACACCCATGATTTCGGTTTTGAACCGGATCGCTGACGTGCATCCTGAGCGCCATGTAATTTTTTCTCATGCTGCCCGCAGTCTTAATTTTCATGCTCTACAAGCGGATCTGCAAACAGCGCAAACGCGCATGCCTAACCTAAAAATCATTGTCTTTTATGAAGATCTGCCGCAAGGGCATGTGACCAACGAAGGGCAACTCGTCTATCAGGGGCGCATGGATATTGCCAGATTGCCGCAATGGGACAAGGCAACGGACAATGTTTATATGTGCGGGCCGACAGTATTCATGCGTCACCAGTGGATCAGCTTGCTGGAAGCGGGTGTGCCTGCGACGCACATGCATCGCGAAGTGTTTGGACCAGAAATGCTGGACTACCTGGGCTGAGTAACACTGCTGGCCGTCTGGTCCGGAGATAGGCGCTGAGGACACTCAGTACTTACCTTGGACTCACCAGTCAGCCATCTGGCAGCAATCCTGAAGAATCATCTTCAGGATTGCTTCTTTTGTGCAGTCATTCTGTAGAGAATAAAGCCATGAAATATTCCTCAATCACAGAAAATTCCCTGAGTTGCCTGGTGTATCGCTTCTATGCCGACGTACGCGCAGATGATTTGATCGGCCCCGTGTTCGAGGCTGCCCTGCACGACAAATGGGATATCCATCTGCCGCGCATGGTCCAGTTCTGGTCAACCATGCTGTTGGGAACGCGTAACTTCAGTGGGAATGTCTATAGCAAGCATATGGCACTGGATAACATCCAGTCTGAGCATTTCAATCGCTGGCTGACACTTTTTCAACGCACCGTTTGGCATCTGTTCGAGCCCGCGCCGGCAGAAACCATCATGGCGATTACCGACAGAATTGCCGCCAGTCTCCAACTAGGTTACTTCGGTGAGCATTTGGTCTCCAGTGCGGACATTGCCACCCAAGCGTGATCTGACGACTGTTCTGATTGCAAGGCACTAACAGCACTTACTACGTGAGCCGCGCCCATTAAAGTACGCTCTTCTAATCCAGATCAAACACCCTCCCCTTCTCTATTGATGCTTCTACAAGCACTTTACTCAAAGCCTTCTAAGATGAAGGAATGAGCTCTCTTGATCCCATCCGCCCCGATTTCAGTCACCCCGGCACCCTGCATGACAGCCGGCCGATCCACTTTGCCATTACGCGCGCGGAAATTGAAGCCCTTGAACTGGAACCGGTTCTGCAACTGGTGCGTTCATTGGTGGCTACTCCGGACGCTACCTCGCACAATGCTGGCCGCTTATCCATCAAAATCAGTGGCTATCACAAAGGGGAGCGTGGTCAGCGCGCCAATCGTGAACAGTTGCTACGGTATTTCCAGGCGCTCGATCAGGAGTTTAATGGCTGGTTCCATTTGTGCAACCGTTGGGACAACACCTTGCGGATGCTGTTTCTGGCGATGACCCCTTTGCGGGAAACGCCCGATCCTTTGACCGATAAGCCGCGCTTGACCTTTGAACTCAGCGCCCTTGAACTCTTCATTAGCATGCATAACCTCGCGTTGATGCGCCTGCATCAAGAAAACGGCATTCCTCCCAGAACGACCACACACGTACGCCAGTTGATGCGGTGCTACTTCGACAACTACTTCGTCTTGCTGAAGCAGGAGCAAGAAATTCCCTAAAACTGCCTGTGTCAGCAAGAAACATGTCCTGTTTCTTGAGAGCGCTTCTGCAGAGAATTGTTCAAATAAAACCCTGTATCATCCTTGTCTGACTCAGGGACAAGCGCCATTCATCGTGGCGCTTGTAACGTACTTCAGCTTCCTCCACATTTCCAATTTGATCGTGAGCCAACGTTCATCTGCTTCTACTCTCCGCACTTCTGTGCCTGATAGCAATCATGAGCTGATCGCCCTAGCTGAAGCTTTGCAAAAAAGCGAGGCCCGGCTACAGGCTTTTGTCTCCAATATTCCTGGGCTGGTCTATCAGTTTCGCCTGTATCCGGGCGGGAGCATAGCATTTCCCTATGTCAGCGGCGGCTGTCATGCCTTACTGGGTATCACCCCTGCTCAACTCCAGACCCAGCCTGCCCTTTTGCAGGCGATGATTCTCGAAGAAGACCGGCGGGTTTACCAGGAAGCCATGAAGCATTCCGCCGCGGAACTGGCTCCTTGGAACTGGGAAGGCCGGCTCTGGATCGAGGACTGGAAGGACACCAAATGGATGAACCTGCGTGCCACGCCACAGCTTCTTCCCACGGGCGCGCTTCAATGGGAAGGCATCATGACCAACATCACAGCAAGCAAACTGGAACAGATCCAGCTCCGGCATTCCCGCACCCAGTTGGCTGAACTGTCCGCGCATGTCGAAACGCTGAAAGAAAGCGAACGCGCCCGCATTGCGCGTGAAATTCATGACGACGTCGGCGGCAATTTGAGCGCCATTAAGATGGCACTGTCTATGCTAACGCGGCGCTTGCCCGCAGACGATACTGCTCTGGTTGAAAGGGCCAACTATGTGGATGATCTGATCGACCGCACCTTCGATGCTGTCCATCGCATCGCGGGCGATTTACGTCCCAGCATCCTGGACTGCGGCATTGTCGAAGCACTCGAATGGCAAGCCAAAGAATTCGAGAAGCTTTCCGGCTTACCCTGCCTCTTCATTTGCAATCCCAGAGAGATCAATCTTGACGGCCGGCAAGCCACTGCTGTCTATCGAATTGTCCAGGAAGCCTTGAACAATGTCAGCAAGCATGCCGCTGCTAGTCAGGTCACGCTCGAACTTCAGCGCCTTCCCAATAGCCTCCGGTTGCGTGTACTGGATGACGGTTGTGGTATTACCAAAGCAGATCGCAACAAATCACAATCCTTTGGATTGCGCGGCATGAAAGAGCGAGCGAAAGCGTTGGGCGGAGAATTCTCCATCTTACCCTTAGCAGGTGCCGGCACCGAACTGCGATTCACGCTTCCTCTATGAAGCATTGCTTATAACGAACGCTCCGACAGAAACATAGTTCATTCATTCACTCATTCTCAATATCAGCAGGAAACCCGTGGCAAAACCTTCGACAATCCAAGTCATTATTGTGGATGACCACGCCATCGTTCGCGAAGGTTTGCGCCAGATTCTGGACGAAACCCACGACATTCAGGTAATGATCACAGCTGGTACGGGCTAGGAGGCTGTGGAATGCGCTCGCAAAACGGCTTGTAATGTGTTGCTGCTCGATATTTCTCTGCCGGACCGCAACGGCATCGAAGTCCTCAAGCAGGTCAAGAAGGAATATCCTGCAATCGCCGTTCTCATGCTATCCATGCACCGCGAGGATCAGTACGCCATCCGTGCGCTGAAAGCGGGCGCGTCCGGCTACCTTAACAAGCAAAGCGCTCCTGCAGAACTGGTCGCCGCCATCCGTCAGGTGGCGGCAGGTCGAAAATACATCAGCATCGCGCTGGCGCAGGAACTTGCCAACAATCTGGACAAGAACCATGACCTGCCTGCGCACGCCAACCTATCCGACCGTGAATACCAAACCATGGTCATGATCGCCTCCGGCAAGACCGTGGGCGATATTGCTGTCGAACTCAAACTATCGGTCAAGACCATTAGCATGTATCGGACACGCCTCTTACAAAAAATGGAGTTGCGCCACAATGCCGCAATTACTCATTACGCCATCAGAAACGGATTGGCCGAAGAATGATCACTCTGGCTGACATTGATGCAGTGAGTTTTGCTATCAGGGTAAAGTGACAAGGGGAGAATAATCATCCACCACTGGCTGAGGGTGCCAGCAGTTCAGTAGATCAACTAACAGCGTGGGATTAACCGGCTTGACTAAGTGGTGATCAAAGCCAGACTCTAAGGCAGTACGGCGATCGGCGTGGCGCCCATAGCCGGTAATTGCCATAAACAAGGACTTTTCTGCGTGCGGCAACTGCTTCAGTTGCCGGATCAATTCATGACCGTCCATGCCAGGCAAACCGATATCCAACATGAAAACATCGAAATGCTGTGTGCCCGCGAGCTCCAGCGCCTGCATCCCATTTCTCGCCATCTGCGGTTCATAGCCAGCGTTTTGCAGATAAAGCGCCAGCATTTTCAGGGCATCTGCATTGTCATCCACCAGCAAAATGCGCAAGGCCTCACCATTTTGTTGCATAGCCGATGATTTCGGCGGTATCGCCGCCACTTTCTGGTCTTGTAAAAGCACATCCAAAGCCAACATGAAGGTGCTGCCTTGATTGTCTCCTGCGCTATGGGCCGAAACCTGGCCGCCGTGCAATTCAACCAAGGCCTTAACCAGTGCCAGTCCTATTCCCAATCCACCCTGAGCCCGATCCGAACCACGCTTGGCCTGGGTGAACAGCTCAAATATTTGGGGCAGCAAATCCGCAGCGATGCCTACGCCCGTATCCGTCACTGAAACTTCTACCCGATCCTGAACGACCTCCAAGCGCAGACGCAACTGGCCTTTTTCTGGTGTGTACTTGGTCGCATTCCCAAGCAGATTGGCAACCGCTTGCACCAGTCGCTTGTGGTCGCCCATTACCTCTGCCGGCGCAAAGGTAATGTCCAGTTCAAGGTGTTGAGACCTAGCATCGATCTGGGGCCGCACCTGCTCCACGGCCTCCTTCACCACCGTGTGCATATCGGTTCTTTTCATGTCGAGTGTCACTATCCCGCGTGTCACACGCGAGACGTCCAACAAATCATCGATTAGGCTGGTCATGTGCCCGACTTGTCGTACCACAATCTCACATGTTTCGGTTACCTGTTCCGTTGGCAAGGAGGGAAATTTCAACAGCTCAGCCGCCGCACTGATTGGCGCCAAGGGGTTTCTCAATTCGTGCGCAAGCATGGCCAGAAATTCGTCCTTGCGCTGATCCATCTGGCGCAGTTCTTCTTGGCGCTGCTGCAAAGCAGTCTTGGCTGTCTGCCTACGTAGCGTGAGAAAAGCAATGATGGTAATCGCGGTCAGACTGACGACGCAACGCCCGAATCCCGAGCCCATTAAATCTGTACGGTGTCCCACAACATAAGCTAACAAAGTCAACCCAAAACACAAGCAAGCCATGGCAAGAAGCGTGCGTCGCGACCACAACGCACCAGCCCAGAGAATCACTACGCCATACATGGATGCAATCGCAATATCCAGTGTCGTGAACGCATCAACAGTAAAAATGGTAAGGGCCAGTGCACCTACTGCCACCGACATGAGCGGAAAACGCATAAAATCGGTCATGGATAAAGTCGTCCGACGAGCAGGAAATTGTTATGACTGCATGAAATGCAAAGCACTCATGACCCAGGAGAATATACTCAGAACGTTGCAAACCTAACAAAAGGTTTGGCGATTGGAGTTGCGCAATATCGAAGGAAGACACTTGAGCTCAGCTGTATTTCGTTTATGCCTCGCCCATATTTGGAGGTTCTAAACAGATTATTCAGGTCATGCGTTTAATTAAGCCCTGCATCGTTCGGAAAAAAATGGCCTTGCTGAAAAACCTGTTTTCAGCAAGGCCATTCCCCGAAGGAGTACAAACAGACTTCATTACCGATGCGACGGCACATCGGCCACTTGTCCTTTATACCTTTTTGACAAACTCTGTTTTCAGACGCATGGCGCCAAAACCATCGATCTTGCAGTCGATGTCATGATCGCTATCGACCAAACGGATGTTGCGCACCCGGGTACCCATTTTGATAACACCTGAGGCACCCTTGAGCTTCAGATCCTTGGTGACGGTGACCGTATCGCCATCCACCAAGACACTCCCGAAAGCATCACGATAGACCTTGCCCTCTTCCGCTTGAGGCGTTGCCTCAGAATCTGCCTGCATCCATTCGTGCGCGCACTCCGGGCAAATGCAGTGACCCCTATCTTCATAGGTAAATTCGGATTGGCATTGGGGACATGGGGAAAGGGAATGCATTGCGAGATTTTAGCGGCAGAAAAACTGGGAGAGGAGCAAGGCGTCAACGGCAACCGCGTAGCTGGCGCATTTCCAAAAAACATGCAGCAGCAAAAAAACTCTACTTGCACGGATGAATGACCAAGGCGATTATGTCCATTAACGGATTAGGGATCTGAGCCTATCGCATCCTGTCCTCTTACCTCCCCCAGGGAATATTCAATGCAGACGTAAGCGGATGTACTCCTCAATTTCGTGCTCGCTCAGGCCTGTAATGTTCTTGGAAACCTCCTCTTCCACCAGTCGTTGTACATCCTTGCTCAGGTTGTTGCGTAGCATGCCCAAAAACTTTGAAAAGGCAATAACGCGTAGCTTGTCGTAGCGTTGCTCCAGCCTGCATTTTTCCAAATAGGCACTGATTTCCTTGGCAAACAACTCTTGAGCATGCTGGGTCTGGCTGACATTGGCCTCTGCAGTGTTGCCTCCCATCCGATCACCTTTGCCGAAATACTGCCCCTTGGCGTCCAGCGCCAAATTCTGTTCGAGCATCCTGCCTTCGGGGCTGACGAAATCCTTGATTTCCTGCAGGTCAATCTGTCTACCTTCATTTTCGAAAATCCGTACACGGTGTTCGTCCGCAACAACAAACCAGGTAGTGGCCATGAATCCTCCTTCTAGGGTTGATGCCCGTTTGACAACGCGGCGGAAAATTTGTTCGGATGAAAGTTTAGGCCGGGCTGAAACTTCGTTAGCAACGCTCTGCGGTCACGCTAGCGTAATAAAAAAAGTATCAATCAACCTTCAGCCTGGCTCTAAAGACAGCTCCTGAACTGTATTCCACTTGTCCAAAAAAAGCAGCTGCCGACTATCCGGCGAGAAATTACATGCCGTTCCGGCATGTCAGATAGCAATGACATGGATACGTCAGGAAGCTCAGGTATCAGCGACATGAAATTATCGGGAGCGGGCAGCGACGATGCTTCTGCTTCTAGCGGTGCCGCAGCCATCGAAAAAACCGACAAAGATGACACCAAAAGAATCGGCACCTCCAGCAGCACTTCAACAGACCCAGACGCTTTCTACTCACGTAGCACCTCGGAACTCTCGTTGCTTGGAATCATTAAAGGCGCAGCCTTGCATGTGCTACGTTTGTATGTGATCCCCCTCACTATCTTTAAGCAAAAGTCTTTCCCGCTTACTTGTAGCCAATGCTTAATTTTCTCCATCCAGTTGCGTCGCTTGACTTAGCTCCAATTTCTACACACGTTTTCCAGGCTGAAAACTTGCTAAACTTTCCCTATCCAATATAAAGCAGCGCTTGCTGTACCAGCGAGCTGCGTGGTCAACAAGTAGGAAAAGGAGAAGTGCTTGAAATTCAAAGATTATTACCAGACGCTGGGGGTGGAGCGTTCTGCGGCGGCAGATGAGATCAAGAAGGCTTTTCGCAAACTCGCCCGCAAATACCATCCGGATGTCTCCAAAGAGCCAGATGCCGAAGATCGCATGAAGGAAATCAACGAAGCCTTCGCTGCGTTGTCCGATCCTGAAAAACGCGCCGCCTACGACAATGTCGGCCAAGACTTTCAGCCAGGCCAAGACTTTCGTCCGCCTCCAGGCTGGGACGCCGGCCGCGAATTTTCGCAGGGCGGCCCCTCCAGTGCCCAGTCTGCTGATTTCAGCGATTTTTTTTCCGAAATGTTCGGCTCGCAAATGGGACGAGGGGGCGCAGGTGGACGCTCTCAGTCTCATTTCCGCAGGCGTGGCGAAGACCATCACGCCCGGATCATGCTGGACCTGGAAGATGCTTATCTAGGCGCCACGCGCACCATAGCCTTACGCGCTCCTCAAACAGATGCCCAAGGCCGCGTGACGTTGGGCGAACGCTCGCTGGAAGTGCGCATTCCCAAGGGCGTGTATGAAGGCCAGCTTATTCGTCTGACCGGCCAAGGCAATCCTGGCATGGGCGGCGGCGAAGCCGGCGATCTGCTGCTGGAAGTGCAGTTCAAACCCCATGCACGTTACCGGACTGAGGGACGGGACGTTTATGCCACCTTGCCGGTCACGCCTTGGGAAGCTGCTTTGGGTGGCACAGTCGAAGCCCCGCTTCCCGACAAAAAGGTAGAAATCAATATTCCTACTGGCTCACAATCGGGACGCAAGCTGCGCCTGAAAGGACGCGGCATTCCCGGCACCACGCCAGGGGACCTGTATTTGGTGCTGGAAGTGGTACTGCCGCCTGTCAGTGACCCCAAGGCCAAGGCGCTGTATGAAGCAATGCAAAAAGAAGTGATTTTCAACCCACGTGCGAACATGGGAGGATAAGCATGGCACACGAAAAAATTGCACGCTTGCTGGATCAAGAGGGCATGACCCTGCAGGAACTGGCCGTCAGCTGCAGGGTCAGCGAGGAATGGGTGATCGAACGGGTCGAGGCTGGTGTGCTACTGAGCGACCCTCCGCCTGAACCTAGGCGTTGGATTTTCACTAGTCATGACCTGTTGCGCACGCGCCGCTTAAGTGGACTGGAACATGACTTTGACGCCAACCCCGAACTAGCTGGTCTGGTAGCCGACCTGCAGGATGAGTTGGAAGCACTCCGCGCCCGCTTGCGACGCGTCGGAATTTTCAACCGCTGAACAGGCTACCCTCGCCCTGATCTTTTCAGGAGTGCTACCCGCAAGGTGGCGCTTCCTTTCAATCTTTTTTACTCTCCAAAACGTCTGGATGCATTTTTTCATCTGTCGGAACCAAGGCTTTTACCTCCTGTCTTCTTCATTTGCCTTTGAGCTTCTGGCATCTATTTGTACAGATGCTTATAAATGCATCTTGAAAAAGCCTCACCTCGTCCATATACTTAGCACTCTAAGGCCGAGAGTGCTAATCGCCCCCGGCCCACTTCTCCAACGCATTCACATGCTAAGAGAGGAAGTCATTTTTTGCGGCACTCTGCCGCGTTTCATCACTAACCATCGAATTCATTAAGGAGTTTGTATGAACCTTCGTCCTTTGCACGATCGCATCATTGTCAAGCGTCTCGACCAGGAAACCCAGACTGCGTCCGGTATCGTTCTTCCCGAAACCGCTGCTGA
>JBBSSV010000048.1:0-9862 GCA_038241705.1 Burkholderiales bacterium
ATTTCGGCTTGTTCGGGCTTCATGACACCTTTGCCAGGAAACGCCTGTTGCGAATCGTGCGCTAATTCACGCATCCATCTGCGAAGAACCAACTCGGCAATGTCCAGATCCCGGGCCGCTTGGCTAACGCCAACACCGCGCTCAGTGACCAGCTTGACTGCCTCAACCTTGAATTCCCGACTGAATTGCATTCTCGTTCTCATCAACTACCTCCCGTTTCATCGACTACCTTAACAAAGTGTCTTTGAAACCGGCAGCAGCCCACTGTAGGTATCCCCAAAGTTGGGGACACCCTTTCCGAGGCTATAGATGTTGTCAGTGCGCACTCTTCCGACTGGCGGACTTTTACCTGATGTGCAGTAAAAGTCGCCTTCGAATTAAATGTCTGCAAAGACCATACGATGATGGCGAAAGAAAATGCTTACAAAGTGCTTACAAAACCCCAAAAACAAAAACGCCAACTGGTTAGAGTTGGCGTAAGTGCTTGATTACATTGGTGCCGCTGACCGGAATCGAACTGGTGACCTTCGCATTACGAATGCGCTGCTCTACCAACTGAGCTACAGCGGCGACTTCTGAATACTCGATAATAGTCTAGCTACTACCGTTGGAAGCCGTTTTTGAGGAAGGCTGTTCAGCTATCTTCGCAAAGCGCGTATTTTAGCAAACTTTCAGGCTTTGGCCATGCTTGGACAATGATTTATTCCATTGCCGCAGAGCAGGCCTCTTCATGCGCTCCTCAGTTGAAAGCTGCCTTTATCCTTCGCTATTCCTTGTGATAGCTCGTGACGCGCTCCACTTCGTTTTTTGACCCCATGAACACCGCAACACGCTCGTGCAGCTTTGCGGGCTGAATGTCCATGATGCGCTGGTAGCCGTCGGTGGCGATGCCACCAGCTTGCTCTACTAGAAAAGCCATAGGGTTGGCTTCGTACATCAGGCGCAGCTTGCCGGGCTTTTCTAGGTCGCGTGCATCGGCTGGATACATGAAGACGCCCCCCCGCACCAAGATGCGGTGAACGTCGGCCACCATGGAAGCGATCCATCGCATGTTGAAGTCGCGCTCACGCGGGCCGGTTGTGCCGGCAAGCATTTCATCAACATAGCGTTTGACCGGAGGCTGCCAGTGGCGCATGTTGGAGGCGTTGATACAAAATTCGCTGGTGTCAACTGGAATCTGCATGGCATCGTCGGTCATCACCCAAGCGCCCCGTTCGCGGTCCAGGGTAAAGCCCTGGACGCCGTTGCCGGTGGTCAGAATCAGCATGGTTTGCGGACCATAAGCAGCGTAGCCGGCGGCGACCTGGCTGCTGCCAGGCTGCAGGAAATCGGCTTCAGTCGGATTTTTCATGCCTTCGGGGGCTTTCAGGACCGAAAAAATGGTGCCAATTGAGACGTTGACATCAATGTTGCTAGAGCCATCCAGCGGATCAAATAGCAACAGGTATTCGCCCATAGGATAGCGGTTGGGAATGGGATAAATGGTTTCCATTTCTTCAGAAGCGATGGCGGCCAGATGACCACCCCATTCGTTGGCCTGCAGCAATATCTCATTGGAAATAATGTCCAGCTTTTCCTGGATTTCACCCTGCACGTTTTCACTGTCGGCGCTGCCCATGATGTCGCCTAGTGCTCCTTTGCCAACGGAATAGTTGATGGTCTTACAGGCACGGGCGACAACTTCGATCAGCAGTCGCAATTCTGCTGGGATGTTGTTGTGCAGGCGCTGCTCTTCAATTAGGTGCTGGGTCAGGCTGATACGTTTCATGTGGTTTTTCCGGTCAACAAGAATGGAGGTTTAAGGGGCCAGAGATTTGGTGACAACTTCCAGCGTATCGCGCGACAGGCCCGGCGTGGACTTGACGCGTTCCAGCGCGGCTTGCATGGCGTCGCGCAAGATGGGCGCATACTTGCGCCAGCGGTCCAGAGTGCGCGCCAAGCGGGCGGCAATCTGCGGGTTGATCACGTCTAGGGCCACGACCTGTTCGGCCCAAAAATCGTACCCGCTGCCATCGTGTGCATGAAACTGGGCTGGGTTGCCATTGCAGAAGCCATATATCAAGCTGCGCGCGCGGTTGGGGTTGTTCAAAGAAAAAGCGGGGTGTCGCATGAGGTCGCGCACCTGGGCCAGGCTCGTAGTCCGGGCCGTGGCCTGGAGTGAAAACCATTTGTCGACCACTAGCGGTTCGTCCTGATAGTCGACATAAAACTGTTCCAGTGCCTTGCCTCGGGTGGAAGCGCTGCTGTTGATCAGCACGGCCAAGGCGGCCACGCGGTCCGTCATGTTATCCGTGTTGTCGAATTGCTTTTGGGCCAAGTCATGCACGCGCTCATCATCAAGTTCTCCGAGATAGGACAGCGCCAGGTTTTTCAGGGCGCGCCGCCCTGCTGACACAGGGTCGGGCGAATAGGCCTGGTTCGGTGGACGGCAGAATTGATAGGTGGCCAGCCAATCCTGCTCCAAGACGGAAGCCAGCAACCTGCGCACCGACTGGCGGGCTGCATGAATGGACTGGGGATCAACTTCTAGCACCTGTTCGGCGAGCAAGGTTTCGCTGGGCAAGATCAAGGCAACTTCACGGAAGGCCCGGTCCAACCGCTCATCGTTCAGGGTCACTTCAAAGCTGTTCAGCAGCGCCTGCAAGCCCGCCGGAATGGCGTGTGCTTCCTCGGTGCTGGCAGCTTGGACGCCAGTTTCGGCTAGATGCAACAAGTGGCGCACTGCCAGTCGTTGTCCTGCTTCCCAGCGATTAAAGGCGTCGCTGTCATGCTCGGCCAGGAAAGCCAATTCCTTGTCGGAATAGTCGTAGTCCAGCACCACCGGCGCGGAGAAATTACGCAATAGAGAAGGCACCGGCTTGTGCGGCACTTGGGTAAAGCAAAAGCTCTGCGTGGCCTCGGTCAGCTCCAAGACCACAGTCTTTTGCCCTTGCAAGCTGGCTTCGTCAGAAACCAGTGGCGTGAAGTCTTGCGGATGCAGCACCAGATCGTTGCCATCTTCGTCCAGCAAGCCAACCGCCACTGGAATATGAAAAGGCAGCTTGTCCGGCTGGCCAGCTGAGGGCGCGCAAGATTGCGTCAGGGTCAGGGTGAAACACTGGTTGTCGGCATCGTACTCGGCAGCGACATGCACGTGGGGCGTGCCAGCCTGACTGTACCAGCGCTCGAACTGGGTCAGGTCACGGGTATTGGCATCGGCCATGGCGGCGCGAAAATCGTCGCAGGTGACGGCTTGGCCATCATGACGCGAAAAATACAGATCCAGTCCGCGACGGAAGCCTTCCCGGCCCAGTAAGGTCTGGTACATGCGCACCACTTCCGCGCCCTTTTCGTAAATGGTGACGGTGTAAAAATTGTTGATTTCGACATATGCGTCGGGCCGCACCGGATGGGCCATGGGGCCGGCATCTTCGGGAAACTGAGCCTGGCGCAGCATACGCACATCCTCGATGCGTTTGACAACGCGCCCGCTGGACGTGCCGGTCATGTCAGCGGAAAATTCTTGGTCGCGAAAGACGGTCAGGCCTTCCTTCAGCGACAGTTGGAACCAGTCACGGCAGGTGACGCGGTTGCCGGTCCAATTGTGAAAGTATTCGTGTCCTACCACCGATTCGATGTTGGCATAGTCGACATCGGTGGCGATCTGCGGATTGGCCAGCACATACTTGGTATTGAAGATGTTCAGGCCCTTGTTTTCCATGGCGCCCATGTTGAAGTCACCTACGGCAACAATCATGAAGCGATCCAAGTCCAGTTCCAGGCCAAAACGTTCCTCATCCCAGCGGATGCTGTTTTTCAGCGAGTCCATAGCATGCTGGGTCTTGTCCAGATTGCCATGCTCCACCCAGATCTGCAGCAAAACTTCGCGTCCGCTTTGCACGCGGAATTTCTCTTCTTGACGCACCAGCTGACCCGCGACCAGCGCAAACAGGTAAGAAGGCTTGGGGAAAGGGTCTTCCCACAGGGCGTAATGCCGTCCGCCTGGCAGATCCCCTTCTTCGATCAGGTTGCCGTTGGATAGCAAGGTCGCATACTGCTGGCGGTCAGCGCGCAGCAGCACTCGATACGTGGCCATCACATCCGGTCGGTCGGGGAAAAAAGTGATGCGACGAAAGCCTTCGGCTTCGCACTGGGTGAAGAAATTGCCGTTGGACACATACAAGCCCATTAGCGTAGTGTTGCTTTTGGGTTTCAGGCGAGTTTCGACTTCCAGCACGCCCTGCTCGGGCAACTCCTGCAGATACAAGTTGTCGCCTTGACGCTCATAGGCCGATTCGGGCAACGCCTGCCCATCCAAGCGTAAAGCCACCAGTTCCAGCTCATCTCCATGCAATACCAGGCCACTGTCCGGACTATCTGGATTGCGGCGCAAATGCAACTGGGTGTGGACCAAGGTAGCTTCAGGATCAAGATCAAACGTTATCTCAACCGCATCGATCCAATAGGTGGGCGGGGCATAGTCAAGCCGGCGAATGGCCGCAGCCGTATCCGTACGCATTGCAGTTACTCCGATAAGCAAGGCAAAAAAGCATTCTACCAACCCGAAGAATGGACAGAATGAAAATTATCAAGCCGGACGAGGGTCTTAAGATAAGGCCTGCACAACTGTTTCAGAGATTGCGGCGCCAAGGCACCCCTTTATACTGAAGTTATCTGGTCAGCCTGCATCCGGCAAAATCGGAATGCCAACCCACGCGGCGTGCGCTCGTTCAGGCTCGAGCCTCGCGTGCCCAAGCCTTGACTTTTCATGAGACGACTAGGCACCCCTATCGCCTAAAGGAGAAACCATCATGCTGCGTACCTTATCGCTTCTGGCCGCCGCACTTACGTTGTTGCTGGCCGGTTGCGCCACCACGATTCAAAGTGACGTCACGGCATTTCATCAATGGCCTCAGTATTTGGCCGACAAGAGCTATGTATTTGAGCGGACGCCGGAACAAAACAATAGCCTGGAGTACAGCAGCTATGAAAAGCTGGTGCGCAACGAACTGCAGCGTCTGGGCTTTGCCGAAGTGCCGCATCCGGGACAGGCACATCTGAAAGTCAGCATGGACTATGGGATGAGCGTGCGCGATGTGCGGGAAGTTCGCCCGGTCAGCATGCCCCCCCCTTGGTACGGCAACCCTTGGTACGGTCCGTATGGGCATCCTTACGGCTATGCGCCGTTTTACAGTCCTTTTTACGGTCCCTTCTATGATCCTTTCTGGTACGGCAGTGGCTACAACAGCTATCAAGAAACCACCTACCAACTGTTTTCGCGTCGGTTAAACATCCAAATTTCGAAACGGGTGGATGGTCGTTCTCTGTATGACGTCACCGTTACCAGCGAAGGCCGCAACGGCTCACTGGCTGCTGTCATGCCCTACATGATGCGCAGCGCCTTTGACGAGTTTCCCGGACCTAGCGGGGTACCGCGCCACATCAAGCTAAAGATCAAGGATTGAACCGGAGCCCTGTCAGTATTATCTGACTAGGCAAAAATCACGATGCCGCCTCGCAAGAGCGCGGCATTTTCACTCGCACTCAAGGCCCCAACCAGGCTGCCATGCCTACAGCAAGCAGCCCCACTAACAGGACGGCTGCTGCCAATACCAGCAATAGCCGCCCAAACCTTGGCGGTCCTTCCACCCCGCTCATCGGTTCATCCGGATGGTGCATGGGCGAAGGGGCCGGATCATCGGAAGAAATGTTATGAGGCGAATCAGGCGTGTTAGACACGGCAGCACTCCTTTCTCAACCATTGAGCATGAGCAAGCAACCCATGCTGAACCTTGCCCGCGAAGAGCGAATAGAGCGCGAACAAGAAAACCACCCAAGAGTTGCCCTCGTGTTTTTAATGTTTGACAACAAAACAAACCTGCCTAAGTAGGCGTGTCAAAATCCACGCCAGCGAGCTCTTGGATGGCACCCGTTATAACAGTGAAGCACGGCAATTTCAGCAGGGGTGGTATGCTAAAATTCCGATCAATTCAAAGCTTGCTCCAGCGCCTAAAAGCCTGGCGGGCCACTGTCTCATAGCCCCACTCGCTCGCGCTTGTGCAGTCCATCTGCCAAGCAGTCATTTGCAGGCTGCCGCGCAAGCTTTCACCAACTTGTTTCAGGAACATGCACCATGGCAGGACATAGCAAATGGGCCAACATCAAGCACAAGAAAGCGGCCACAGACTCCAAGCGCGGTAAGGTCTGGACGCGCATCATCAAAGAAATCACTGTTGCGGCCCGTATGTGCGGCGGTGACCTGTCTGCCAACCCGCGTCTGCGTTTGGCCGTAGAAAAGGCAGCCGACGCCAACATGCCCAAAGACAACGTCACCCGCGCCATCCAGCGCGGTACGGGCGACCTAGAAGGCGTCAACTACGAAGAAGCGCGCTACGAGGGCTATGGCATCAACGGCGCGGCCATCATCGTCGACTGCATGACCGACAACCGAGTGCGCACCGTGGCTGAAGTGCGCCACGCTTTTTCCAAGTTCGGCGGCAACATGGGTGCAGAAAACTCCGTCAGCTTCCTGTTCCAGCATTGCGGCCAACTGTTGTTTACGCCGGGCACTGATGAAGACAGTCTGATGGAAGCCGCCCTGGAAGCAGGTGCCGAAGACATCATCGCCGACGACGAAGGCGGCTTCGAGGTACTGTGCCCACCGAATGATTTTTCGGCTGTCAAGGAAGCGCTGGCAAGCGCTGGCTTCAAGCCAGAGATGGCAGAGGTAACCATGAAGCCCACTACCGAAACGCTGTTTGCCGGCGACGATGGCGTCATGATGCAAAAATTGCTCGATGCGCTGGAAAACCTTGACGACGTTCAAGAGATCTACACCAACGCCATCATTGAGGATGAGTGACGCCTCCTTTGCTTTCGGCCAGTCAGTTGCATGTTGCATTGTCGTCGACGTCTTCGGTGCAGCGCATGCCAAACCGTCCTTGTGCCCCGCCCCGCCAGGGCATCAAGGCTATTTTTAAGTCATTGTTTTAATCCATTCCCATGAAAATTTTGGTGGTAGGTTCTGGTGGCCGCGAACATGCGCTGGCCTGGAAGCTGGCGCAATCGCCACGCGTTGAAAAAATTTACGTTGCGCCTGGCAATGGCGGCACCGAGATGGATCACCGCATCGAGAATGTGGACATCACCGATCCAGCCTGGCTGGCACAGTTCGCCCAAAAAGAAAACGTCGCCCTGACCGTGGTCGGTCCCGAAGCACCACTGGCTGCGGGCATCGTCAATGTCTTTCGCGACCAGGGCCTGAAGATCTTCGGCCCCACCCGCGAGGCGGCCCAGTTGGAAAGCTCCAAGGACTTTGCCAAGGCCTTCATGCAGCGTCACAGAATACCGACCGCGGCTTACCAGACCTTTGCCGAGGCATCCCCGGCTCATGCCTACATCGACCAGCAGGGCGCGCCTATCGTCATCAAGGCTGATGGCTTGGCTGCCGGCAAGGGCGTGGTGGTGGCCATGACGCTGGAAGAAGCCCACGCCGCCATCGACATGATGCTGTCGGACAACAAATTCGGCGATGCCGGCGCCCGGGTGGTGGTGGAAGAATTTCTGGAAGGCGAGGAAGCCAGCTTCATCGTCATGGTCGACGGCAAGAACGTGCTGGCCCTGGCCACCAGCCAGGATCACAAGCGTCTGCAGGATGGCGACGCTGGCCCGAACACTGGCGGCATGGGCGCCTATTCGCCCGCGCCCATCATCACGCCATCCCTGCATGCGCGCATAATGCGCGAAATCATCGATCCCACCGTGGAAGGCATGTCACACGATGGCATTCCCTTCACCGGCTTTTTGTACGCCGGCGTCATGATCGATGCCGAGGGCAACCCTAAAACCCTGGAATTCAACTGCCGCATGGGCGACCCGGAAACCCAGCCCATCATGATGCGCCTGAAAACCGATCTCACCAGCGTCATGGAGCACGCGGTTAATGGCACGCTGGATACAGTCGAACTGGAATGGGACCGGCGCATCGCGCTAGGCGTGGTCATGGCCGCTGCCGGTTACCCGGACGCGCCGCGCAAGGACGACGTGATCCAGGGTATTCCGGCCGAAACGCCGGAATGCCTGACCTTTCATGCCGGCACCACCATCGACAATGGGCAGTTGCGTGTCACGGGTGGTCGCGTGCTGTGCGTGGTCGGCCTAGGCGACAACGTGCGCCAAGCCCAGAAAATAGCCTATGGCGCCATCGACCGGATCCGTTTCGACGGTGCCCAGTGGCGGCGCGACATTGGCTGGCGCGCCCTGAAACGCCTAGACTGAACTCTATCGTCCAAGCGGTACGCCGACCGCCCTATTTTGCTGCCAAGGAAAAAAGACTCGTGAATCTGACCGACACCCATCCCACTGTCGTCAAAGCTTACCTGCTTGACTTGCAGGAGCGCATTGTCTCTGCGCTGGAAGCCGTGGACGGGACGCCGTTTCTCAGGGACTCCTGGGAACGTGCCGAAGGCGGCGGTGGAATTTCGCGCTTGCTGGAAGATAGCAATGTGTTCGAGCGCGGCGGTGTCGGCTTTTCCCATGTCAAAGGCAAGAACCTGCCGCCCTCGGCAGCAGCCAACCGGCCGGAACTGACCGGACGCCACTGGGAAGCCATGGGGGTGTCGCTGGTGCTGCACCCGCGCAACCCGTATGCGCCGACCGTGCACATGAATGTGCGTTTCTTCATCGCGCTGGCCGAAGGACAGGAGCCGGTTTGGTGGTTTGGCGGGGGCATGGATCTGACGCCCTACTACGGCTTTGAAGAAGACGTTCGCCATTTTCATGGGCAATGTCACGCAGCTCTGGCCCCCTTTGGCAGTGACCTGTACCCGCGCTTCAAGCAATGGTGCGACGATTATTTTTACCTCAAGCACCGCCAAGAGCCACGCGGCATCGGCGGCATCTTCTTTTATGACTACAACGCCCCCGGTTTCGCGACCAGCTTTGGCATGATGCAAAGCGTGGGCAATCATTTTCTTCCCGCCTATCTGCCGCTACTCGAGCGCCGCAAAGACACGCCATATGGCGAACGCGAGCGCGACTTCCAAGCCTACCGGCGCGGGCGTTACGTTGAATTCAATCTGGTGTTCGACCGCGGCACCCTATTCGGGCTGCAGTCTGGTGGCCGCACGGAATCGATCCTGATGTCCATGCCTCCGGTCGTCAAATGGCGCTACAACTGGCAGCCTGATGCCGGGACCCCTGAAGCTGCCCTGTATGAAGATTTTTTGGTGCACCGGGACTGGCTGAAGTGACACGCCTGTGCGTGGCCGTCTTTGGCGGCACCTTTGATCCGGTGCATGATGGCCATGTGGCGCTTGCCACCCGGTTTATCGACGTGCTGCAACCCGATGTGCTGCGCATCCTTCCTGCGGGTAACCCCTGGCAAAAGCAGGGCCTGGAAACGCCTGCCCATCATCGGGTCGCCATGGTCGAGCGCGCTTTTGCCCCATTGAGCGCACGGACTCAACTAGAAATTGATCAGCAAGAAATCGCACGCCAGACACCGACTTATACCGTCGAAACCTTGCGCGCCCTGCGCGCCGAGTTAGGATCTGAGGCTTCTCTCATCTTTTTGATGGGTGCCGATCAACTGCAGGGATTGCACACCTGGCAGGAGTGGCCTGTGCTATTCGACCTGGCTCACTTGGGCGTCGCTGCCCGTCCTGGCTATCTGCAACAGGAGCACGTCATGGCGGCCGATGTGGCCCTGGCCTTCAGTCAACGGCTGGGTACGCCCGAACAACTTCGCACCTCTGCCCATGGCCTGTGCTTTTTTGACGAAACTTTGGCCATGGACATCTCCGCCACCGCCATTCGCGCCACCCTGGAAAAGGGTGCATCTCCGCAGGCGCTGCTGCCTGCAGCAGTGTTAGACTACATTCAA
>JBBSSV010000049.1:0-9861 GCA_038241705.1 Burkholderiales bacterium
CCGATCTGTGCCAGCGCCAGAATCCACCACTGGGTGCAGACCAGAAAAGCAGTCTGGGGCAGGCCGAAATCGTCTTCCTCGTCGTAACGCAGCAGGAAGTCGCCGCGGCGTAGGTGCTTTTCGATGGCGCGCACGGTCTTCGCAAAGCGCGGGTCGTCCGCTTTCAGAAATTGGACTTCGACCATCAGCAACAAACTAGCGTCCATGCGGTCGCCGCCAAAAGTAGAGACGAAACTGTCGAGTTCATCACTCCAGGCTGATGCGCAGATCACATCATGGATATGGTTGGCGTGGTCTTCCCAATAGGTGGCGCGCTCGGACAGGCCTAGGCGACGGGCGATCTTGCCCAGCCGGTCGCAGGCGGCCCAGCACATCATGCTGGAGAAAGTGTGGATGCGCTTGGTACCGCGTAGCTCCCAGAGGCCGGCATCGGGTACGTCATAGTTGGCCACGGCCAGTTCGCCCAAGCGCTCCAGGTCCATGAACATTTCACGCCCCGGCGGACGCTCCAGGCGTTCGTCGAAGAAGGCATGAGTACTGGCCAAGATAGCAGCGCCAAAGACGTCATTTTGAATCTGATAGTAGGCCAGGTTGCCTACCCGTACTGGCCCCATGCCGCGATAGCCGGCCAAGGCCGGAGCATGCTGCTCGTCCAGCACCGCTTCGCGCCGGATGCCGTAGACCGGTTGCAGCGGTGCATCGCGGGTGTCGGCGATGATGTTCAGGATGTACTTGAGATAGCTCTCCATGGTGCTGGTCGCACCCAGGCTGTTCAGGCCATTGACCACAAAATAGGCATCGCGCAGCCAGCAAAAGCGGTAATCCCAGTTACGTCCGCTATGGGCATGTTCCGGAATGGAAGTGGTGACGGCGGCGATGATGGCGCCGGTATCGTCGAAGGTATTCAACTTCAGGGTGATGGCAGCGCGGATCACTACGTCCTGCCATTCAAACGGAATCGCCAGGTTGCGGCTCCAGTGACGCCAGTAGCTGATGGTCTTTTCGTGGAAGGTGCGGCCAACATCGCGCGGGGCGCCATCGACTGTTTCATTCGGTCCCATCATCATAGTGACGCTGTCTTCGAGAAAGAAGGCTCGCTCGTCGGTCAGGGAAGAAACCGAGGCATCGGTGGTCACGCGCATGGCCTGGCCAGAACCGATGTAGGCGATGTGGTGGGCGCCGCTGCGGCTTTCGGCCGGTTGGGCGCCGTAATTGACACTGGGTCGCACGCGCAGGGCAATGCGTGGCCGTCCGGCAATGCGCTTGATGATGCGCACCAGCATCGACGGTGCAAAGGTGCGCCCATGCAGGTAAAAGCGTGGGGCAAAGTCAGTGACTTCGATCCGGTTGCCGGCTTCGTCTTCGAGGGTGGTGACCAGCACCGGGGTATTGCGGGTGTATTCCTGCTTGACCAGAGTCGCACCCTCGAATTGGACATCGATCAGGCCTTGCTGCTTTTCTTCATGGTCGAGCAGGGCGCAGCAGATCGGGTCGCTGTCGAAGTCGGGATAGCACCACCAGATGATCGCTGCCGACTTGTCGATTAGCGCATTGGTGCGGGAATTGCCGATAAGGCCAAGATCAAGATTTCTCATGCGCGTCCTTGTGTACTTAAAATAGTTTGCCTGGCTGCTAATCGTCTGGCTGGCATTGTCGCTGTCAAGCTTGGGTTAATCGAGGTTTTTAGCCAGCAAGCCGGCCGGAAGTAGGGTGTCCAACGACCAGCGGACTGCCTCTTGGCTGCAGTCTTTCTGTTCAGATCGGGTGCGCGAGGCAGCCGTGTTGCCGATAGCTGTCGACGTATGCTGCGCTTCTTCTGGGATCGTGCGGGCACGACTACCCGGCTGCTGGTCTTGCAGACGCGCGATCAGCATATCCAGCAAACGGCCAATGTCGCGCCGACAGGGCAGGAAGAATTGGGCGGCACTGTCCTGGCTGGCTTCAATGCGAATTGATAGCAGATTCGGTGCCTGTAACCGAAAAGCGTCTTCGTCGGTGACGTCGTCACCCACATACAAAGCGGCGGGTGCCATGGTGTCCCGCATCAATTGCGTCATCGCTCGACCCTTGTCCATGGCGTCTGGTGGCACCAGGTTGAAGACGAACTTGCCAGCTACCACCCGCACCTGCGGCTGCAGGGCAGCAAAAATTTCTTCCAGCCTGGGCCTGACCTGATTCGGGTCTTCCACGTGGCGATAATGCACCGACAGCGAATAGCGCTTGTCTTCAACAAACACATGGCCACTGTCCCAGCCCTCCTTGGCCAGCTCGGTGCACAGCTGGGCCTTCCAGTTGTGGCACAAGGCTTCATATTGGGCGGCGCGCGTTTCCCAACCATCCAGGCCTTCGATACCGTGATTGCCGATCACATGGTTAGGAACGAAGCCCAGGCGGGCATTGACGTCAGCCACCGAGCGTCCCGTCAGTACGGCCACAGGCGTCAACGCCTGCAGCCGCATCAGGCGCTCGAGAACATCCTGAGGCAACCAAGCCCGCTCAGGGTTAGCCACCAGTGGCGACAGCGTGCCGTCGAAATCGAAGACGCACAGCAAGCCGGGCTGTACCAAGCGGTCGAGTTGGCGTGTGCCTTGCTCTGAAAATAGATCTTGCATGCTTAACTCCCTTACCGCAGTGATTTGCGGCTGTGCAAATGGATGCGGGCCGTAATCTTCTCGCGCCGGCGCAGGCGCGCAGCGTCGAGCAGCATGTGGCCGGCCCAGCGATAAACGTTGTTGTCATGAACGAGCGTACGCATGCTACGCATACGATCACGCTGCTCGGCTTCGGGCATGACGATAGCTTGATAAAGAGCTTCAGCACATTGCTCGATATGATACGGATTGACGATCAGGGCTTCGTGCAGCTCGCGCGCAGCACCCGTGAACTGCGACAGCACCAGCACACCACGCTCGTCATCACGAGCGGCGATGAATTCTTTGGCTACCAGATTCATGCCGTCGTGCAGGCTGGTCACCGCACAGACATTCGCAGCCCGATAGAGCTGGGTGACCTGCTCCGAGTTGTGATGCTCGATCTTGAGGATGATCGGCGGTGCCATGTCATCGCCGGCAAAGCGCTGATTGATGCGCGCCGCCAGCGCCCGCACCCGCGATTCAAAGTTCTGGTATTCATCCAGGGCCGAGCGGCTGGGTGCGGCAATCTGCAACATGGTAAAGCGGCCCACCATTTCCGGGTGCAGTTCTAGCATGCGCTCGACTGCGGTCAGCCGTTCCAGGATGCCCTTGGTGTAATCTAGCCGGTCCACGCCGACGGCCAGCCATTGTTCCCGCGGCAGGCCGAGATCAGCCCTGACCATCCGCTGATTTTCGGCAACGCTTTGCGCCGGGGGTTCAGTCGGCCAGGCAATCGAAATCGGATAGGCCTCGATCTGGGTCAGTTCGCCTCCGTAGGAGATGGTGGAGGCTTCGTGCTCAATCCGGGTTTCCAGATAGCGATCCACAGTCTCGATGAAGTTCTTGCGGTGGAAGGGTGTGTGAAAGCCGATCAGGGTACTGCCCAGTAGGCCTTCCAGGATTTCCTCGCGCCAAGGGCAGATGCCAAAGGATTCCGGATTCGACCAGGGAATGTGCCAGAAAGTCAGGATGGTGGCCTTGGGCAATGCCTTGCGCACCATGCGCGGTACTAGGGCGAAGTGGTAGTCCTGCACCAGCACCACCGGGTCTTCGGTACGCGCTTCGGCCACGACGGCATCGGCAAAGCGTTGGTTGACGATCACGTACTGTTCCCAGTCGATGGTGCGGAACACCGGGCGCACATGGGCAATGTGACACAGCGGCCACAGCCCCTCATTGGCAAAGCCGTAGTAATAACCCTGTTCTTCTTCTTCGGTCAGCCAGACTCGGCGCAGGGTATAGGCTGGCGCGGCCGGCGGCACACCCACACGGTCGTCCTGGTCCACGGTCTCGCGGTCGGCGCTGCCGGCGCCATGAGCGATCCAGGTGCCGGAGCAGGCGCGCATGACCGGCTCTACAGCGGTGACCAGACCGCTGGCTGGGCGGCGTACCTGGATTCCCTTGTCAGTGCACTCATGGATGTAGGGCTCGCGGTTGGAGACGACCAGCACCTGGTCGCCGGCCAGTTCATCATGCAGCAGCGAACGCAGCTTTTCTGGGGTCCAGGCCTGGGGTGAATGGTCTTGCTGGCGCTTGCCGCCGCCGATTTCGCGCAAGAGGGCGCGCAGGTCGCTGACCAGCGGCCGGATTTCAGGCGGCGCATTGGCTTGCAGGTGTGGCGGCGTATCCCGGCGCAGCAGGTCGCGTACGGCGCGTATCCAACCTTGCCAGCTCCAGTGGGCGATGAAAGCGGTCATGAGCGAGATCACTAGTGCCAGCAGTATGAACAGGCTAATGATGTAGCGCCTGACTTCGGCAACCCGGTCATCGATGAAGCCCATATCTTGCACCAGCATCAACGTACCTTGCGGACCGCCATTCTTCCCCAAGCTTTGCTGAGTGACATGCAAGGCATTCTCGCCCAGATTAACTACGGATTGCTGCAGACTTTTGTCGGCAGTCGAGGCATTCGGGCAACCCAGTAGCATGGGATAGGCCGTGGTCCGGTAGCGCAGCTCGCCCTGTACATTACAAAAGGCTAGGGCGTACAGACGGCTGTCCTGTTCAACCGTGTGCTCAAGCAGGGAGGCAATTTTTTGGCGGGATTGGGTCGACGGCTGGGTCAGATAATCACGCAGCGGGTCGCGCAGGGCGCCGGCCAACAACTGTGCCCGGCTATCCAGGTCGCGCACGAACCAGCCGGTGGTCATATTGTTGACCAGAGGCACGAGCGCATAGGCAAACAGCGCCAGCACCAGGGCCAGCGGCAGGATGAAACGCAAAGTCAAATGCAGGGAACGAAGCAACATTGATGGGTCTGACAATCCTTGTTCTTGGCGGTGACAGCATGACGAGTCGGCAAAGTCAGTAGTAGCCATTGGGCAACTGGCCATAAAAAATGGCCTAGAGCAGGCATTAATGGATGCCTGCGCTTTGTTCTTGTAACAAACTATTGTTCGACGGAAATGAGCCGTGGAATATACCTAAGCTTGCCATGCGCCCACTCCGAAAATTTGATGCGCCGCAACTTTGGGGCACAAGCGCCGCTGTAGGCGTCATGGAAGCCCACGAACTTTCAGCTGCAATGTCACTCTGGTAAGAAGAGTAAGCAGTTTATACAAGCCAACGCATTCGCCGCGTAACCTTTCAGGAGAATCATCATGTCCCAATACGTAGATCACCATCCGCTTACCGGCATGTGTATCGCCATTTTGCTGACCGATGGCTTCGAGCAGGTGGAAATGACCGCGCCGCGCCAGGCGCTGGAAGCGGCCGGTGCTAATATCCGATTGGTGTCTGCCAAAAGCGGCAAGGTTAAGGGCTTTAACCATGATACGGCAGCCGACGAGTTTGCCGTGGATTTGACGTTTGAAGAAGCCTATGCGCAGGATTTCGATGCCTTGCTGCTGCCAGGCGGCGCGCTGAATTCCGACCAGATTCGCATCATGCCTGGGGCCCAGCGCTTGGTGCAGGAAGCGGACGAAGAAGGAAAGCCTATCGCCGTCATTTGTCATGGCAGCTGGTTGCTGGTGTCGGCCAAGCTAGTCGATGGCCGTACGCTGACCAGCTGGCCCACCTTGCAGGACGATATCTGCAATGCCGGGGGCACCTGGATCGACCAAGAGGTGGTGAACGATGGCAACTGGATCAGCAGCCGCAAGCCGGATGACATTCCGGCTTTCAATGACGCATTCATCCAGTTGTTGCAGCAACGCAAGACGCAAAGCATGCATCTACGTCAAGGCGAGCCGCCTCATGTCGGGCCTGCTGGTTAAGGCGTAGGTCGCGTACGAATTCGGTCAGAAAGTGCCGGGCGCGTATGCCGAGCAATACGAGTTTTCACCATTTAAAAGAGCCGGACTGCCACAGCCAGGCCAGCTCTTGCGGTGCCACGCATGAGCGTACCCACAGTCAAAGTCGCCACGCCTTTTTTCAGGCTCGCTTCATGGTTTGCGATCGTGCTCGCTGCGAGTAACGTCGCTCTTCTTGGCACAGGTGTCTGTCTGCTTGTCAGTTCCACCTTCGACGGTTTTCTCCACGCCCGGCTGATTGCGGCAGTCGGTGTCGACCTGGCCGCTGGTCACGTCGTCAAAAGCCTGCTGCATATCTTCACGTGGGCCACTTTCCTGACTGTCGGCGGATTCGTCATGCTCGTTCGGCAGCCGGGGGGTGGCATCACCTTCCAGACCGGCTTTTTTCTCATCGGAACGTTTAGTGCTTACTTGAAACGGTTCGACACCTGGGCCGCGATCATGATCCGGTTCTGTTTTTTTTTCTTTCATTTTCTTTCTCCCTGTTGGTCACGCTTGCAAAGGTGAAGCAGTCAGCATTGCTTCACCGTCACCCTTGTTGGATATGCCATTCCGATAAAGATTCCTCTGACGGCGAGATGCAGTAGGCGCCAGCGTGAGAACGATTCAGCTGACGCCTCGGCGCCAAGCCTGCAATTTGCCGACCATGCGCGCGATCTCGCCTTCGCTGCGCTCGGTTTCCTGCACCCACAGGCGCAGGCGCCGGTTTTGGCGCTGCAAGCCATGATGCAGCGCTTCCTTGCTATTGCACACCAAGCGCCAGCGTGTGCGGTAGAGCGTGAAATGGTCCAGCGCTTGCAACACGCCTCCCAGGCGAAACTTGTAATCGTTCTTGCCCCACATGAAGTGATAACTCTGGCCGCCGCGTTCGATGCAGGCGCAAATCGCCAGATAGCAACACAGCGTGCCCAAGCGGTAATCGTTGTAAGCCGAGTCGTGGGCAATCACTTCCATGAAGTAGTTGTCTCCCATACGATACTGGATAGTGCCGGCGCAGACCTTGCCGTTGATCAGGATAACGCTAAGCAGTCCGCACTCTAGGGCGACTTGGGTGATGCGGCGTGCTTCATGTTCGTCAATGATCGAAATCTTACCCTTGCCTTTCATGCGGGCGCGGTTCAGGTCAAACACCTGTTCCAGCAGGGCCGGGTCGATCTCGGCTCCAGTATGAATCTGATGCGCGAAGTCCGGATGGTCGCGCCGGATTTTGTTGAGATAGCGATTAACATAGCTGCGCGTGGATTTGCCTAGGGTGGCACGATAAGCCTCGACGCTGACCGGCAGTTGCAGCACGATGTCTTCCAAACAGTTGTAGCATTGCAGCGGATAGGGAAATTGCACGCTGGTATCTTCCTGATCACATATGACGGCATGGACGCTGATGACATCGACTTTGGGATGCGAACGAAAGATGTGGCCCGCAAAGCGCGCCAGTTCCTTGGGGTGGATGTGCATGCCTTCATTGAGCACGCGCACCTTGTTGCCTTCCAGAGTGAACAGCCAGAGTGTGATGATGTGGCCACGCTTGCGCACCACGTAGGTGTGAGCACCCTCCAGAATGCCGCAAGCGCGGAACTGGGGCATGGAGGCAAACATGCTGCCATACAGACGATCCAGCTCGGCGCCGGCAAACGCAGGCACCCACTCCTGATGTTCTTCGATGGCGATGCCGTCTACCTTTTTTGCCAGCGTCGCAACGCCTCTGTACCGAACAGTTCCGGTGGTGCCAGCAGCAATCGCCGCTTCCTTTCTCATTAACTTCATACGTAGTCTCCATTTTTTTTAGAAAATAGTCGGGCATGGCAGCCAGCCGTGAAACCAACCTACGTTACAGGCCGCAGGGAGCGATGCTGGGGCGGGTAGCGATAGAAGCAGAGGTACCGCGCCACAGAAAAACAAGGGGCCTATGGTACAAGATGGCTGACTATCCAAGTATGCGACGTTCATGCTGCAGGTCCGCTGGCCTTGCAGGTCAGAGATGTGCCAATAGCAAAGCTGCCCGCTGTGTAAGTCAGATCAATGCTAGGCAGAGCGTGAACGAAAACGACTATGAAAGGGGCCGCTCTTGTTTTGGCACAAGAGCATTTTCAGAATACATTTCTCACATGAAGTTCCTGTTGGAAATCTAAAGCGGTTGTTTACAGGGAAGTGGAATGATGGGATGGAAGATCGATATCGTCACTAGCCGGCTCGACTTTTTTCTGGCGCTGCAACCATGCCATAACCATGGCACACAGCAGCGCCCAAGCGGCCCCAGCGGCCCAGCCGGCCAAGACGTCGGTAGGCCAGTGCACCCCGATATAGAGTCGACTGACCCCGATCAGCACGGTCAGTCCGGTGGCCACGCTGAGGATATAAAGCTTGATGCGCCAGTCAGTCTGGGTGCGGGCCACCAGAACGCCCAGCGTCAAGTAGACAATGGCCGAAAGCATGGCGTGCCCGCTGGGAAAACTTTGGGAAAACACGGCCGCGATATGCGGCACCACATCCGGGCGCGACCGGTCGAAACCCCATTTCAGCAGGTTGTTGAGGACCACGCCCCCGCCAATTGAGGCCGCCACCATCCAGGCGCTGTGGCGCCTGTTGGTGATGTAGAAAAAGCCCACCACAGCACCGGTGATCAGCGCTAGCACGCCCACGCCGCCCAAGGCGGTGAAGTCTCGCATGATTTCCTGCAGCCACTGCGGCCCGATGGGATTGCTCAATTCGGCTGGGTTGCGAAACGCCAGCAGGATCTCCCGGTCCAGTTCACCTTTACCGCCATCCAGCACATAGTCTGCGATCTGGACAAAGATGTATAGGAAGCAGGCGCTCAGTCCGAGGCCAAAGAGAGCGGATTTTTCAACGCTGCTGATCCGGCGCAGCAGGGTTTTCGCAGTGGCTAGGGGCGAACCCGTATGGTGTGGGCGAGAGACAGTCTTCACTACATTTCCTTGTCGTATGGTCGAGTTGATCTGCGACCGGCCGGTGCCAGGGATCTGCCGGCAGCCGGGACGAATATACGTCAGACACGCAAAAACGCGGAAGTCACAGAGCCTTTGTTTGCTCCATGACTTCCGCGCTGTGCGGTGGGTCAGGGCCATCTGTCAAAGCGGCCCGGCTGATGCCGGGACGCTGGCAGACGTCAAGAGCCGGAAGGTGTCAGCATAAAGTAACGGGGCGCGCCATTGAAGCTTCCCCGACCAATGATCTGACCCGCATCATTGATGTCGATAGCAGCCGTCAAGGCCCAACCTTTGCCGTTGACGCCAGGCAGGCTGTTCAAATCCAGCATCGTGCCATCCCTATACAGGAAGGCATGGGAAGCGCCACTTGCGATCTCACTAAAGCCGACGATGTCGCCAACATTATTGAGCGCGCTGGCTTGGCTGCTGATGCCTCCCAGCGTTCCTAGGGCGCGGGCACTGCCATTGACATACAGAAAGGCAACGCTGTCAGCTCCACGGTTCGAGGCCGTACCCGCGATTTGACCGGCATTGTTGATGTCCGCCGCTCGACTCTCGTCATAGTTGGCAACCACTCCCAAGTCTTGCATGCGGCCGTCACTGTACAGGAAGGCGCGCTGTTTGCCGGCTGCATTGTCGCTGTAGCCAGCGACCAAACCGGCATCGTTGATGGCGACTGCGGCGCTGGAAGGGCCGCCCAAGGTTCCCAGATCACGCATGACAGTACCGTCGTGCAAGAAAGCATGGTCGCTTCTGCTTTGTCCTGCAACAGTCGCGGTTCCTACGACTTGTCCACCAGCATTGATGCCTGTTGCCCAACTGCCGCCATTGGCAACCAGTGCCCCCAGGTCGGTCATCCGTCCGTCTGCATACACAAAGGCATGGGTCTGGCCGGCGCTGTCGACGTAGCTCTGGCCAACGATCTGTCCGTTGTCATTGATGCCATTGGCAATGCCGTAGCTACCGCCAAGCGAACCCAAGTTGGCGCTGTTGCCTCTCGTTAGGACGAAAGGATACGACGGCGGAGGCAGC
>JBBSSV010000050.1:0-9832 GCA_038241705.1 Burkholderiales bacterium
CCCAGAAGCCAAGCAAGTATGTAACCCATGATGATTCTCCGTTTAGTTAAGAGGAGTCTCCGCCTGAGCGCTGAATAGTGCACTTTCATGTAGGCGATGACGATGGGTTAAAGGTAACAAGTCAGCGGCAAAACAGCTATCAGACTAGGGCGGTGTAATTTGTAGGACAACATGAAGGGTGCATCACAAGTACAGCAATAAAAAAGCGGGGCGATGATAAATCGCCCCGCTTTTTGGTCAATGGCTATGGTCGATTACAGCAACATCATTCCTGCCGCCATCGCGGTAGGCAACAAGGCACCTAGCAATAAACCTCCCAAACTAACCGAGTTGTGTGTGAAGCCGGCGCGCAGTAAGGCCACACCTGCAGGATTGGGGGCGTTGGCAATGACTGTCAGACCACCACCCGCGACAGCACCGGCGACCAGCATGTACTTGGATTGCTCAGAAATGCCCTCGATCAACGACCCCAGATAGGTCAAGGCAGCATTATCGGTAACGGCAGTCAGGGTCAATGCTCCGAAGAACAGAGCGGTTGGCTCTAGGCCTGCAACGATAGGTTGCAACCACCATTGCTGCATGCCACCTAGCACCACCAGGCCTGCCAGAAAGAAACCAACCAGCAACCCTTCCTTCAGGATCAGCGGATTCTGGTAATGCTCATAAGCCTTGGTAAAGCCCAGAAAAAACAGAAAGAGTCCCATGAAAATCACAGGATGATGCGCGAACACAACCACCAGAAGCAAGAAAGCCAAATGAATCAGGCTCACGATCAGGGGTACGGCCGCACGGTCATCGATGTCGGGTTCAGGCACGGTCAAATGCTGGCGCAGCATATAAGTGATGACGGTGGCGTTGACCAAGACGGCAATGGCGGCTTTCCAGCCAAAAGTTTTCATCATGAATACGCTGTCCCAACCCCAAGTGGCTGCAACCATCAGCACTGGAGGCGCAGCAAAGGAACTCAGGGTGCCGCCGATCGAGATATTGACAAACAGTACACCCAGCGCGCCGTATTTCAGCCACTCCGGAATCCCAGGGCGGAAAACCAGGGGGGCAAGCATCAACGCAGCCAGGGTCATTGCGGCGGGTTCGGTAATAAGTGAGCCAACCAGCGGCACAACTGCTAAGCAGAGCCAGACCTGCGCAGCAGTGGTCGGTAACGGCACATGCGTGGCCAGTTTATTGATGAGGCTTCGGATGATTTCCAGAATGGGTCGCGAAGCGGCGATGACCATAATGACGAATACAAACAGCGGCTCTGTGTAGGAACGGGATTCGGCGTAATCCAAGGCAGTATTCCCGCCTTGAAGCAGCGCCATGAAGACCATGAGTATGGCTGCCCAGAAGCCGAAAACAACTTCAATCTCGCCTAACAGATGAAGCAGGCCGGAGTGGTTAGGATAGCGTCCTGCCAGGCGCTCGAAGGACTTGGCGGCGAAAGTATGGATCAGGGCAATGGCAAAAATTCCTGCCGCTACGACTTCAATATTCATAATTGTGAAAGATTTGTAATGAAAAATGTGGGTCGTATTATGACCCCTATGTCCTGCATGAACAAAACATAATGCGAAATATTAAAAATCTGGTCGTTGAACCTAGGGAATGTAGTAGAGAATTAAAAATTGTTCCTTAAGTGCAATTTTGTGAATCCTGCCATCAATCGCAGCCGCTAGACTGATACACGTCTATTGCTTAGGAAAAGGAACTCGGAAAATTGTTAGGGACATTGCAAGCAGGTAGTGCCAACTCCTAGCCCACGACTGCCATTCTGCTGGAAAGCATGATTAGCTTGGGCGGGGCCGGGTATGGGATCGGGCTGGAGCTTCTGTTCTTTCTCTACTAACGCCGTGGATGGAGAGCGCCTTGGATGCTAGGCGTGCTGGCGCTATTCTTCGGCTCTTACAGCACAATGCATCTTTTGAATGTCTTGGGCCTATGGAGCCCAGACCCAACGATGCAAAGCTATTTCAAGTTGTTTTCAGCTCCGGCCTTGCTAGTCGCTGCGATAGGACTATGGGCAGCCAGACTTTGGCGCAGTTGCGTAACAACATCCGCCAACTCAAATATGAAATTGTTGAGCGTAAGCGCGTTGAAGAGGCTTGGCAGCATTCGCGTGCACAGTTGCGTGAAGTGGCGGCTTATCATGAGCAGGTCAAGGAAGATGAGCGTAAGCGCATTGCCAGGGAAATTCATGACGACTTTAGCCAGAACCAGTTGGTCTTGCGCATCGCTGCCTCGCTGCTGCACGAACGTACTGCAAGCAGTCATTCACGATTGCATCAAAAGGTGGGGCAAACGCTTGAGCACATTGATGCCATCATTCCGGCGGTGCAAGTCATCATCAACAATCTACGTCCAGCTGTGCTGGATCTGGGCTTGGATGCGGCCATCGAGTCGCAGCTGCGGGAGTTTGAAAGGCGCACTGGCATCCGCTGCATTTTGCAAAGCCAGGTCGCGGATGCCGATTTCGAGATGTATGGCAACCGGGCGACGGCCTTTTTTCGTATCCTCCAGGAATCTCTGACCAACGTTGCACGGCATGCGCAAGCGACCGAAGTGCGCATCCAGCTGTAGCGGCTTAACCGGCAGTTTTGCATGATTGTCGAAGACAACGGCATGTTCGCAGGTTGCTGGCGCAAGTCCAATTCATTTGGAGTGCTTGGCATCGAAGAGCGGGTCAGCTTCCTTGGCGGTTATTTCCGGATAGATACGGATTCTGGTCTAGGAGGTCGCTTGTCAGTTTGCTTTCCCATTGAGGACAAAAAGGATGAATGAGTTGGTAGCATGCCCAATTGACCTAGCTTGTTTTCTTGTAGCGTGGGTGAGCCAATGAGCCCGGCGTGCGGTGTCGATTTCGGCACGTCTAATTCCACCGTGGGCTGGCACCGGCCAAGTGGAGATTGCCTGCTTACCCTGGAAGGGGATCGAACCACCTTACCTTCTGTGGTTTTTTTCAATAGCGAAGAGCAAAAAACGATCTTTGGCCGCCAAGCGCTTGAGACCTATCTGGCCGGTTACGAAGGCCGGCTGATGCGTTCTCTCAAAAGCCTGCTTGGAACGTCTCTGATGGAAGGGCAGACGGAAGTGCTAGGGAAAATTCTTCCCTTCAAGCAGTTGCTGGAACAGTTCGTCCAGGAATTAAAACGCCGAGCAGAGGCTAGCGCTGGAGTCCGCTTTGAGCGCGCAGTGCTGGGGCGTCCTGTTTTTTTCGTAGATGGCGATCCGGTGGCAGATAGACAGGCGCAGCAGACGCTGGCTGATATCGCGCTGGCAACCGGCTTTGCCGAAATTGAATTTCAATACGAACCCATAGCGGCTGCTTTTGCCTATGAAGCCCAGATTGAGCGGGAACAATTGGTGCTGGTGGCGGATATCGGCGGCGGCACTTCGGACTTTTCTCTGGTTCGACTGGGACCGCAGCGTATGAACAAGCCGGAACGGCGTGACGATATTCTGGGCAGTGGCGGGGTACATATTGGTGGGACGGACTTCGATAAATATCTCAGCTTGAACAGCGTCATGCCTGAGCTGGGCATGGGTGATGTACTGAAGTCGGGCAACGTCTTGCCGGCATCGATTTATTTCGATCTGGCGACTTGGCACACCATCAATACTGCCTATACTTCCAAGGCACGCAACCAGCTGCATGACCTGCGACGCGAGGTGCTGGACGTCAGCCGTTTCGAGCGTTTGTGCCAGCTGGTCGAGCAACGTGACGGCCATTGGTTGGCCCATCAGGTAGAGCAGGCCAAGATTGTCCTTTCAGCGCACCAACAAGCTAGCCTGAGCCTGGAGCGACTTTCACCGATCATGGTGCTGACAATCGAGCGCGCCCAATTGGAGCAGGCTCTCTCACACCTGCTGGCTGAGATTGGAAACACCTTGGAAAGTGTGTTGCGGGACGCGGGTGTCACGGCAGAAGCGGTCGACACGATTTTCCTGACGGGAGGTTCCAGCGGGATGCCGGCTTTGCAGCAGAAGCTTGCCAGCCTGTTGCCAGCTGCGCATCTGGTCAGGGGTGACCCATTTGGCAGCATCGGCACCGGCCTGGCAATGGATGCCGCTCGAAGATTCGGCTAAGGTTTTGGCGCTGGACAACTGACGGAACATGCCTCAGGCCAGAATGGAACACCCCCGCAAGCTTAGGCAGGAGCGGTATTGTTGCTTGCGGAACAAGGCCCACCTGCGCGACAATTCGTTCGCAAGTAAAGTGGTATCGCTTCCGCAAGTTTGTCCGTTTCCCTATTTCTCATATCGCCCGAAGCAGGGATGTTTTTTCCGATTTCTTCGCATCGTGAGGATGCGACTGTCCAAATGAATAACGCCCTTAACCGCCTCAAGCATTATCTCCCCCCCGCCATGACCGTGGACCGCTACGAGCGGTTGCGAAGTTGTTCTGGCGCCTTGGTCGGTGTTCTGGTGACGGGCGTGTTGTCCTACCTGATGCTGGGATTTGGCGATAGTACCAACCCGGCGCTCCCTTTCCTGATTGCCCCGATGGGCGCATCGGCAGTACTGTTGTTTGCGGCACCTGCCAGTCCGATGGCCCAGCCTTGGCCAGTTTTTGGCGGCAACATCATCTCTGCCGCAGTGGGCGTGACGTGTGCCAAGCTGATCGGCGATCCGCCCGTTGCTGCAGCGGTATCCGTAGCAGCGGCCATTGGGGTGATGTTTCTCTTGCGTTGTCTGCATCCGCCTGGTGGGGCTGCTGCTTTAACCGCAGCCCTGGCCAGCAGTTCGATTCAGGAGCAGGGTTATTACTTCGTACTGTCACCGGTGGCGCTCAACACCTTCCTGATCGTGGTGGTCGCCATCCTGTACAACAAGGCTTTGAAGCGTAATTATCCCCATGTTGCGCCAACGTCGGAGCAGCGCCCACGGCATAACACTTCCGATCCTTTGCCAACCGAGCGTGTGGATTTCAATGCAGAAGATCTGGACGCAGCCCTGCGAGAATT
The DNA here is from genome assembly GCA_038241705.1 of Burkholderiales bacterium. Taxonomy (GTDB): domain Bacteria; phylum Pseudomonadota; class Gammaproteobacteria; order Burkholderiales; family Burkholderiaceae_D; genus JBBSSV01. The sequence continues at coordinate 4,962 of JBBSSV010000050.1, forward strand.
CAACCAGGTTCTGGACATCAGTCGCGATGATCTGGAGACCTTGTTTACCCATGCCAAGATGCATGCCTATCGTCGCCGTACGGGCGACGTCAACTGTTCCAACATCATGTCGCGCGACTTGGTTACTGTTGAGTACGGAACTGCACTGGAAGAAGCCTGGATGCTGTTGCGCAAGCACCGGATCAAGGCTTTGCCGGTAATCGACCCCGCGCGTCGGGTGATCGGTATCGTGACCCAATCTGACTTCATGCGCAACGCCGATCTGGATGTCTATGACACCTTTGGTGCCAAGGTAAAGGCGTCTATCCGGCAGACTTTGCATACCCACTCGTCCAAGCCGGAGGTGGTGGGGCAGATCATGTCGTCGCCGGCCAAGACGGTGAATATCCATACCCACATCGTCGAGTTGGTACCAATGTTGTCCGACGCGGGTTTTCACCATGTTCCGGTCGTGGACGATGAACGCCGGCTGGTGGGCATTGTCACGCAGTCCGACTTGGTTGGCGCGCTCTACCGTGGCGCAGGTAAGGAACTGGTATAGAGGATGTTAGGAAGCCTGCAGGAGTAAAGCAGTTTCAGTATCAGACACAGCAGATGCTGGCCTGATATTCAGGGCCGGTTCCAGTAGAAATTCCTGACTGACGACCAGTACCAACTCGACTTCTGCAGAACGGGCCGTGCCGGTGATACTAGGCGCGGTCAATGCGGTCAGAGGTTTGACGACCAGATCTGCAGTGCTTTCGATCTGTCCGACGGTCAGGATGTAGGGTGTGGTCGCTGCAATGATGATGCCGATCTCTTCGTTATCAGACGTGTAACCAAGGGTGGTAGCCAGCGATTGCACCGCGAGTGGCCGACCCTGATCACGCATGACTCGCGCACCTGCCACGATATTAAGGTTTTCCGGTAGATTGACCACACGCTCGACGATTGCCAGCGGCAGGGCCAAGGCAATGCCTGCAGCGCGCACTATTAAGGTAGGCAAGATGGAAAGCTCAATCGGTAACCGAATCGAGAAACGCGTGCCTTCACCAAGCTGAGAGTCAATCCGGATGCTGCCTCGATGCCTTTCTACGGCAGTCTTGACCACATCCATGCCTACGCCGCGGCCGGAAACGCTGTCAGCCACTTCCTTGGTGGAAAAGCCCGGTAGAAATATCAGTTGCAACGCTTCCAGATCGGTAAGCAGCGGGGTGGCGTGGATGAGGCCGCGAGCAAGCGCCCTGGTGCGCAAGGCGTCGGTATCCATGCCCTTGCCATCATCGCGCACTTCAATCATCACGCTGCCACCTTCTTGCCAGGCCTTGAGTGTGATCCGGGCTGTCTGAGGCTTGCCGCTGGCCGCTCTTTGTGAACGGCTTTCAACACCATGATCGAGCGAATTTCGCAGCATGTGAACCAGCGGGTCGTAAAGACTGTCAACGACCACACGATCAACCTCGGTGGTGCCGCCTTCGATCATCAGGTCGACATTCTTATCCAGCTCGCGCGCCAACTCCCGCACCAGGCGAGGAAAGCGCTGGAACAGTCGTCCTACTGGCTGCATCCGCGTCGCTAGCGTGGCGCGCTGCAACTCGGTCGAGTAATGCGTGGCGCGCGCCAACGTTTCTTCAAGCGCGGCCATCAGGATGGCGGCAGGACCTTCGAAGCTAAATTGTCCAAGCTTTTCCAACAGCACACTGGCCTGGCTGGTGGCTTGTACCGACTCACCTGCAAACTCAAGCAGGACATCCAGCTTGGCCGAGCCCACACGAATGCTGTCTTCCTTCAGCGAGGAGGCAGGGACGGAGGTCGCGGCTTGCACAGAAGAAGCGCTGCTGTCGAGGCCTTCCATAGCAAGGGACAGAATCGTGGCAGAGCCAGGCACAAGAAGTTCCTGCGTCAGTGCTGCATCAGGAACGACTGTGCGATACAAGGCCAGCCAGTCCGGTTCGAAGTTAACGGAAGCGTCATCATTGGACTGGCCTGGGTCAGGATGTTCAATTGAGGTGCAAGCTCTCGCTTCAATTGCTTGCACGAGGTTTTTTTTCAAATCTTCGGGCAAAGCGGGCAAGGTGGCAGGGTCTTGCCCGTTGGACAATGCCAGCAGTTGGTCTGCCACAAAGCTGCTAGCTTGCAGAGCTGCTTCGATGGCGCAGGGTGTGACCTGTGACTGCCCGGTTCGCAGCGAGTCGAACAGGTTTTCGGTCAGATGACAAGCATCGACCATGGGCTTGAGGTGCATGAAGCCAGCGCCGCCCTTGATGGTGTGAAAGGAGCGAAACAGGGCATTGAGAATGTTCTTGTCGTTTGGTTGGCGTTCCAGATGCAGCAAGTGCTCTTCTACATTGGCCGCCAGCTCCTTGGCTTCAATGACGAATTCCCTGAGAATTTCTTCCATTAAAATCCTAGGCTATCCAGCAGGTCATCCACGCCATCCTGCTGCATGGCAGTACCGGGTATACCCGGTCCAGCCATCAGTTCTGTAGTCTGATCGAGCGCAGGGCCAGGGAAGGCTGGCTTGTGCTCGACAGGCGCATGTTCGCGCAGCAGCTGAGCCAGTTCCTTTTCTACAGTAGTGGTAATGAGGACGATTTTTTTGATCAGCTGACCGGTAATGTCCTGGAAATCCTGGGCCATCATAATGTCCAGCATTCGGGCTTTTTCGATCTCTGCAGAGCGTGCTGTTTCTGCCGCAAAGTTCTGACTTTCTTTTGCCAATATCCTGAAGTCTTCCAGTGGCATGTCACCGGCAAAAAGGGCCGCCCAGCGTTTTTCCATTTCCTGGGCTTTTATGGACAATGCTTCCTGTGCCGGCAGTCCCTCGTCGATGGCATTGAGTACTTTGTTGGCGGCCTGTTCCGTAAGGGCAGCCACATATTCGAGACGACCCTGGGCATCGCTGATCTGGGAGGCAACGTCGCTTAAGGAGCGGTCATACCCAAGCTCACGCAAAGAGTCGTGCAGTAACCGTACGATACCGCCCAAGCGCTCATACATGGGGCTGCAAGGGTTGTCGGCACTGGCTTGTTTCAATGGCAGAATACCTTTGGGCTCTTCTACGGAAAACGGGTTCTCTGGCATCGAACGAAATCCCATGTCGGCGGCAGACGGCTGGTTTTGATCCTGATCTCCCTGATTTTCAGGACGTTGGGCCGCTATCTCTTCAAACAGCGCATCCAGATCCTCTGTTTCATCACGCATTCTTGCTTACCTCCGTTCATTCTTCAAAGTATTTCACCAGCGCAATCTTTATGCTTTACAAGCTTGAACCAAGAAAGCCTTCAAGCGTTCCTGGACTTCAGCAAACAAGCTTCTAGCGACTACTAGGAATATCGTCACAAGCTCCGTATTCTGAAGCGCACATGTGAAAAAGCAGAATTTGATGCTTTACAACATGCTGGCTGACTCTTCTCCGTCATTCTTTGTACTTGCGCCGTTCGGGCTTATTCTTACGACGTTGCAATTGTCTTAACCAGCGGTTTCACTCACGATCAACCTTGCTTCATTCTGCATAAATGAACATGTCATCTTCCTTACCTGAACCGCAACTCGCGCCGACGTCCAACATCGGACATTTTTTTCTTGGGCGCCAGCCCATCCTCAATCGTGAACAGAGCGTGAATGCTTATGAGTTGCTGTTTCGGCACGCTCAAAGCGACATCGCCATCGTCACGGACGATCGTTCGGCCACGGCATCGGTCATCTCTCATTTGGCGCAGTTGGGCCTGGACAACGTCTTGGGAAGTAGACGAGGGTTTGTGAATGTTGACGCAGTCACTCTCTCCAGCGATTTCATTCATTTCCTGCCGCATGAAAAAGTGGTGCTCGAAATTATTGAGACAGTGAAGGCGACACCAAATGTAGTGAAGAGGATAGCGGCCCTTGCAAAGCAGGGCTTCGTCTTTGCCTTGGATGATGTCGTAGCGGACTCTGAAAATTTGCGTATGCTTTTACCTTACGTCAGCATCGTTAAGATTGATGTTCAGGGCATGGCTCAGAATACGTTGTGCAATCTTGCATATACCTTCAAGGCCGAGGGCAAGATCCTACTCGCAGAAAAAGTCGAGACGCTGGAACAGTTTGAATACTGCCATGAACTGGGTTTCGATCTGTTTCAGGGGTATTATTTTGCCCGTCCGGCGTTGCTGTCAGGAAAAAAGCTGGCACCGTCCCAGATCACCATCATGCATTTGATTGTGCTGTTGGCATGCGATGCAGACAACACGGAAATCGAGCAAGTCATCAAGGAAGATGCGGCGGTCTATCTGTTGTTGTTGAAGCTGGTGAATACACCAGGACAAGGCATCGCCAAGCATATCGACTCGCTTGGCATGGCCTTGACGGTTCTGGGTCGGAGGCAGTTGCAGCGCTGGCTGCAAATCATGCTGTATGCCGACTCAGGGAAAGGGGCAGCACATGTTGCCCCACTCTTGCTCATGGCCACTGCCCGGGCCCGCCTACTGGAATTGGCAAGCTTGCACTGTCATCCGCACAAACAGGATATGGCAGACACGGCGTTCACCGTCGGCATCTTGTCAATGATGGAAGCATTGTTTTGTCAACCGATGGCGCAGATCCTTGATCTTGTACCGGTAGGAGATGACGTTCGCTTGGCGCTGCTGGAGCGGCGGGGACTTTATGGTCAACTTCTTACTTTGGTCGAAAAAAACGAGCGTGGCGATGAGTGCAGAAAAGAATTGCAGACCACGCTGGAAGAGTTGGGACTGACGCTGGAAGAGTGGAGTGCCATGCAGTGGCAGGCTTTTGAATGGAGCGAGGAAGTGGTGGCAATGGCTTATTGAACCATTGTCTTGCACTCAGTCGGGTGGTTTCCCGGCTGAGTGCAAATTGAGCAGTCAGTGCGTCTTAAAACTCTTCCCAGTCGTCTC
>JBBSSV010000051.1:0-9829 GCA_038241705.1 Burkholderiales bacterium
AGCGTCTCGACAGAGTGCACTGCGACAGTGCCAGCAGTAGTTCTCGCTGCTGTTAGAGTCGGAATCACTGGAGAAATCATGGTCACTGAAAGAGAAAAAATGCTGGGCGGGGCGTTGTACGATGGCGCCGACCCCGAATTAGTCGCAGCCAGAACGCGTGCTCGCCAGCTGTTGCGGCGGTTGAATGACACCTTTGGCGAGGATGAAAGCGTGCGTGCTCACCTCTTGGCCGAGTTGCTCGGTTATGAAACCGACGCCTGGATCGAGCCGCCTTTTCACTGCGATTACGGCCCTAATCTCCGGCTCGGACGCAACGTGTATTTCAACTTCAATTGCACCGTACTAGATGTGGCCTTGGTTGAAATTGGCGACCGCACGCTGTTTGGTCCTGCAGTTCAGATTTACACGGCCAGCCATCCGCTGTCGGCTGCCCAGCGCCGGAGCGGACTGGAATCGGGTCAGCCAGTGCAGATCGGTGCTGACTGCTGGATCGGTGGCGGTGTCATCATTTGTCCCGGCGTCACCATTGGTGCGCGCTGTGTCATCGGCGCGGGCAGCGTGGTCACACACGACATCCCGGAAGACAGCCTGGCAGCCGGAAACCCCTGCCGGGTCGTGCGCTCTCTGGCTGCAGTAAACGTCTTTCCAGATTGACCTGAGTTTCATAAAAAAGCCCTGTCCAGGTTAGCTGGCACAGGGCTTTTCAAAGGACTACCGAATCAGGCCAAAGCAACCGCTTCAGCCTTCAATCGTGTTCAATTTATTCCATCCACAAACGCATTGAATCCCAAGTGCGGCCAAAGAAACCGGCTTCATCCACCTGTTCTAGCGCCAGTACCGGCAAGGTGGTGATCGGCTTGCCATCGACCATAAGTTTGAGCGTGCCGATGCGGCTGTTCTTGTTGATGGGCGCCACCAGCGGATCCTTGCGCTCCAGCACCGGTTTCATCTTGTTGGCGGTGCCGCGAGGAACGGTAATGAAGACGTCGTGGTTGAAACCCAGCTTGACCTGGTTTTGTGAACCTTTCCAGACATTAGGTGTGGCCACGGCCTGGCCCTTGGCGTAGAGCTTGACAGTATCGAAGTTGAGGAAACCCCAGTTCAGCAGCTTCTGGCTTTCCTGCACCCGCGACTGTCCCGACTTGGCCCCGACCACCACGGAAACCAGGCGGCGCTCGCTATTGCCGTTCGGGCGCTTGGCTGACGATATCAGGCAATAGCCGGCGGCCTTGGTATAGCCGGTTTTCATGCCATCCACGGTCGAATCCAGCCATAGCAGACGGTTGCGGTTGGGCTGTGTAATTTTGTTATAGGTGAAGCTCTTGGTGGAATAGATCTTGTACAACTCGGGGAAATCATTAATCAGGCGGACCGCCAGCACCGACAGATCGCGAGTAGTGGAATAGTTTTCTGGATGGGGCAAGCCATGGGAGTTGGCGAAATGGCTGGACTTCATGCCCATGCGCAACGCCTGACGGTTCATCAGGCCGGCAAAGGCATCTTCGGTACCGGCCACAGCTTCGGCCAAGGCGACCGAGGCATCATTGCCGGACTGCACGATCAGGCCATGCAGTAAATCGCTGATGGTCACCGGCGTGGAGGGCTCAATGAACATCTTGGAACTGTCCGCATCCACCTTCCAGGCACGTACCGAGACATTGACCTTCTGGTCCAGGGTCAGGCGTTTTTCCTTGATGGCGTCAAACACCAGGTATGCCGTCATGATCTTGGTCAGCGAAGCCGGCTCGATGCGCAAATCGGGCTCATGCGCAGCCAGCACCTGGTTGCTGCTGGCGTCGAGCAGCAGATAAGACTTGGCGGCCACAATCGGGGCGGGTACATGCTGGGCAAGAGCGGTGGTGCAGGAGAGGGCGGTAACTAGCAGGAGCGCGAAGAATTTTTTCATGGAAAGGAATGTAAAGCAGTGGGCGTCGGGATAGTCGGTTAAACAACAGATAAAATAAAAGGGAAAACGCGCGCTGGATCTGCAGGTTTCAGCGATGCCAGCGTTCCAGTACCTGGTTCTTGACGTGATGCAGCTTATGATTAAAGAAATGGTCGGCGCCCGGAATTACAGTCACCGCCAGATCTTGTGGCCGGGCCCAGTCCATGACGGCCGCCAAGGGAATGGTGGTATCGGTTTCGCCATGAATCAGGATGGTATTGGCCGGGACCTCTGGGATTGGCCACTTACCTGCGGCACAGCCGACCAGCACCAGGCGCTCGGCTGGCGTCTGAGCGCCTGCCAGGCGTTGCTGCAACTGCGACTGCACTAGGGTGCCGAAGGAAAAACCGGCCAGGGCCAGCGGTTGCTCGGGATACTGCTGACCCATGTGCTCCAGCAACAGCGCCATGTCATCGGTTTCGCCCTGGCCTTCATCGTAGCTGCCTTCGGACTTGCCCACACCGCGAAAATTCATGCGGGCCGTGGCATAGCCCAGAGTCACGAAAGCGCGCGTCAATGTATGGACCACCTTGTTAGTCATGGCGCCACCGTACAGCGGATGCGGGTGTCCGACCAGCGCAATCCCGCGTGGGGCAGAAAATTGCTCGGTCTCGGGCAGGTCCAGTGCGCATTCCAGCTGGCCGGCTACGCCCGGGAGAAAAAAATATTGGGTGTGTGCGTTCATGATGCCAAGATGAAAACGGGGAAACGCGAACGTAAAAGAGGAGTGATCCTCAAATCTTCAGATGCTCGACTACTTTGCCGTCAACCAAGTGACTGTCGATGATCTCATCGATATCGCCTTGGTCAAAATAGGTGTACCAGGTACCTTCCGGATACACCACCATCACCGGACCTTCTTCGCAACGGTCCAGGCAGCCCGATTTGTTGATGCGGACTTTACTAACCCCATTCAGGTTGAGTTCCTTGATGCGCCGCTTGGCGTGCTCCTGAGCGGCAACCGCGCCGCGGGCTGCGCAGCAGGGGCGGCTGTCGTCATCGCGCTGATTGAGGCAGAAAAAGACGTGATGGCTGAAATATGGGTTGTCACTCATGGCAGGCTCCTTGTGGGTGCGTGGCGCCAGCGGCGTTCCAGAGTGAAATGATACACCCCACTCAGCGCGATTTTTGGCGATGTACGGGATGATACAAAAACCAGAGCGCTAAAAAGGGCCAGACCAGTGACAGAAAGCGGGCAGCGCCGTTGAAATTCAGAAATTTCCCCTGCACCCATTCCTGCATGGTTGCCAAAAAATAGGGGTTGGCCGGAGCAATGTTGACCGCCAGCAGACAGCCCAGTAATGCTAGGCCGGCCACCAGACGCTGGGCCAGAGGTGGCGCAAACACCAGGCCACACAGCATCATCACGCCAATCACTAGACCGCCTTCCGCCGCTGGCGTGAGCCAGGCAAAGGCATTGGCTGGGGTAAACAGCAGTGCGCTTGCTAGCGCTTTGGTACTAACGGCCAAAAACGCCAGCAGCGCCGCCAGACGCAGCTTGGGTGCCTTGGGCCGCAGCAGGCACAACAAGGTCAGCAGTGCGCCCACCAGGCCACAGGCCGTGATCAAGGTTTCGAACAGCCAATATTGCTCTACTGATAGATTTTCTGCCGGACGCAGCCAGGCGGCCAAATCAATCACAGTATTGAGCCAGTCCGATAGCCAGCCCGAGACCATCGGCAGCAATTGGCCATGCCCAAATAGATAACTTTGTGGATAAATCTGTGCCAATGGCCACAGTCCAAGTACTACCAACCCCCGACTGGCGTGCGGAATGAACCAACGTTTGCGCTGCAACAGAAAGCGACTTTCCACCAGGAAGAAGCGAGTCAGGGCCACGCCTAGCACAGCGCCGATGCAGGCGCCACTAAAATTGGTCATCAGGTCCAGGTTGGATGAGACCCGGCTGGGCAGAAAAGTTTGTAGCGCTTCTACCGACATCGACAGCAGCCCGCCCAGTGACAGCGCCACTAGCATGGCCCAGAAGCCGCGCAACAGCGGAAACAAGGCAAACACCAGCAATATCCCCAGCGGCACATACGCCAGGATATTGGTGATGACATCAAAGCCAGTCCAGTAATAGGGAAGAGGCGCGCGTACATAGGCAAACGCCGTGATGCCGTTGTCACGCCAGCTGGCAAACGGGTACAGGCTGCCGTACAGGATCAGCAGCGCGTACAGAAAGGCTCCGGCCCGCGCAAAAGCCGAGCCATTCAGAGGCCGTGCGTCACCAGACGTCGCTGGAGCGCTGACGGCAGGTTGCTCTATACGGTCTTTCCCCGGCTGCTTGCCGGGGAAATTCATGGCTGGCGTCGGGGCAGGGTCTTGACCCAATTTAGCATCTCGGCAATGGCGGCATCACTAGCCTGTGTCAGGGCTGCCACACCGCCAAGCGCATTGGCGCTGGGTGCGGGCGCCGTATGCACGATGGTTTTCTGTGCCAGTAAGGTCCGCCCTTGCAAGACGACCGCATGCAGCATGACGCGACCGCTGCTATTGCCGGGCGCAGCGAAGTTTTGGCTGAAGTCATGCAGCTCGATGCGCAAGACCGGCACCTGGGCCGCGCCCGCTGATGCCGGCAGCACGGGAATGCCAGCCTGAGCAAAACGTGCCTGCAGGCGCTGGCCAAACAGATTGGCGGGCGACATGCTCCAGCGACTCTGGGCGTAGGAACGCGGTTGCTGGGGATTGTCGTAGTCCAGGCGATAGTAGATGCGCTGGTTGTCTAGCCAAGTAGGAGCGCGTGGCTCGGCTAGGCTCAAGGGCAACGCCTGAGACGTCGTCAGTGCAGCGTCTGGGGCGGCGTCTGGGGCGGCAGTGGAAGCCTGCGCGGGTAGCGGCCCCAGATCGAACTGGGTCAGCACGGGTTTGGGCGTGGCGCATCCTGTAAGCAGGGCGCTGCTGAGCAGTAGACCTGTCATCAGGCCACGAGACACAATAGAAATGATCGGCATGCGTTTTCCTATCAGGGTTAAGGCGCGGCAAAGCCCTCTTCTCCGGGGCCGGGTGGACGCCGGGTGGAGCCGAACAGGATGCCCTGCGGGCGCTCACTCAGGCTTTCCAGTGTGCGGTCCAAGGTGTGCAGGGTGGTGCGTACGTCCTGCCCCAGCGGCAGGACTTCAATTTCGATCCGGTCCGCCACTGATCCCACGCGGTCTGCAGCGTCGCCCATGCGGTTCAGGGCACTATCCTGGGCGCGGAGTTCAGTCGTCAGGCCGTCGACGTTGCGTGCCAGCCGGTTGATGGTGGCCATGCTGGCCTGGGCATCCTTGGTCAGCGCCGGCAGTTGGTCCAGGGCCGGCTGTAACTGGCGCGGGATTTTTTCCATTTCCTTGGCGGCGCTGCTGATGTTGTCGAAAGTGGTCAGGATGGCTTGTTGATTTTCCTTGCTGAGCAATTCATTGAGGCTGGCTGTGATCTGTTCGGTCTTTTCCAGGATGGCGACGCCTTTGTCTTCCAGATTGTTGAGAAGGCTGGGACGCAAGGGAATACGCGCGACTTGCTTGGCCGTGCTATGGATGCGCACTGGCTGCGTGCCATCGTCATTCAGATCGACATAGGCGATGCCGGTCACGCCTTGGTAACCCAGCATGGCAAATGCAGAGCGGGTGATGGGCGTTTCTTCCTTGACGCTGAGGTTGACCAGGATTTGGCCCGGGACCTTGGGGTCAAACACGATGCTCTCAACCCGGCCCACATCCAGGCCACGATAGCGTACCGCCGCCTGCGGGCTCAGCCCTGGCACCGACAGCGTGGTGGCAATCTGGTAGGGCACTCGGTTTTCGTTGTCACGGTTGAACCAGAGCGCGATCAGGATGGCGGCCACGAGCAGGACCAAGGTGAAGAGGCCGGCCATCAAGGCATGAGACTTGTTTTCCATAGGTTTCCTAAAACGCTTGATCGGTGTGAGCAGGCTCGGCATTCAGCGCCTGCCGTTGCTGCAGGGCACGCCGGCCGCGACTGCCGAGAAAGAAATCCTGGATGAAAGGATGCTCCATAGCCATCACCTCATCGGGGGCGGCATAGGCAATCACTTTTTTGTCCGCCAGGACCGCAATCTTGCTAGATAGGGCCAGCAGGGTATCGAGATCGTGCGTGACCATGACCACGGTTAGTTGCATCTGCTGGCGCAAGGAGCGGATCAGTTCGACAAAATTTTCCGACAGGCTAGGGTCCAGTCCCGCGGTGGGTTCATCCAGGAACAAAAGTTCGGGTTCCATTGCCAAGGCACGCGCCAGAGCCACGCGCTTGATCATGCCGCCTGAGAGGTCCGAGGGCAGGCGGTTGGCTTGTTCTGGCGGAATCCCCATCAACTGCAGCTTGAGCAGCACGGCATCACGGATCAGGTTTTCTGGCAGGGTACGCAATTCTCGCATTGGTAGCGCGACGTTATTAAAAACGCTCAGCGCGGAAAAAAGCGCGCCTTTCTGAAACAGCATGCCCCAGCGATTGCGCAGGCCCTGCATCTGGCTTGAGTTAGCTTGATTAACATCCTGACCAAAGACCTTGACCGTGCCAGCGGCTGGCCGGTTCAGCCCCAGGATCTGGCGCAGCAACGTGGTCTTACCCGAACCGGAGCCGCCCACTAGGCCGACGATTTCGCCAGGTTCGACGCATAGGTCAAGATGGTCATGCACTACGAAGTCGCCGAACTGGGTGCGCAGATCGTGAATCTCGATGACTGGCGTACCTTGTTCTTGCTGGATGTCAGAAGTTGCCATCAGAAGCCGACTCCTTTGAAAAGAATCGCAAACACTGCATCGGCCAGGATGACGATGGTAATCGCCGTTACCACCGAGGTGGTCGTGCCCTGTCCCAGGCTTTCGGTGTTGGCCTTGATGCGCAAGCCGAAGTGGCAGGCCACCAGCGCGATCAGCGCGCCAAAGACCACCCCCTTGCCTAAGCCAATCCAGTAGTTGGCTAGGGGCACGGCTTCTGGCAATTGCTGCAGGAAGTAGGCCGGCGACAAGCCCATTTCCAACTGTGCAGCGGCCATGCCGCCTAGGAGCGCCATGGCATCGGTCCAGACCACCAACAGCGGCATGGCCAAGGATAAGGCCAGAACCCGCGGCATGATCAGGCGAAAGCCATGGGGAAGGCCCATGACCAGCATGGCATCCAGCTCTTCGGTCACTCGCATGACGCCCAACTGGGCCGTGATCGCCGATCCCGAGCGCCCCGCTACCAAGATCGCCGCCAGCAGCGGACCCAGTTCACGAATGATGCTCATCCCTAAGATATTGACCAAGAAGATATCGGCACCAAACATCTGCAGCTGCTGCGATGACAGGTAGGACAGCACCACGCCGATCAAAAAGCCGACCAGCGCCGTGATGCCCAGCGCCTGGTAACCGGTGTGAAAGACACTGGCCGAAATTTCTTTCCATGGGCCGCGTTGAGGCTGCATCAGCAGCCGACCCATATCCAGCACCAACTGCCCGATCAGGGCGACGAAGCCGCTCACATGATCCAGGCTAGTTTTCAGGATGGACTGCAAGCGGCCAATAGAAAGCCAGTGGTGTGCGTTGCTCGGTGGCAGCTGCAGAGGGCCGGTATCTTCCAGTCTTTGAAAAATGTCAGCATGATGGTCCGATACCTGCAAGTGCGCCGGGCGTTGATGGCCCCAAGCATTCCACAGCCATTGGGCGCCGATATGGTCCAGCGCCGTAATCTCACGTAAATCCCAGCTCAGAGCCTGTAATTCTTGTGTGGAATGTCCCTTCAAATGTTGCTGGAGTCGCTGCAGGCGTCCCGGTTGCGCCAACTCTTGGACTCGCCAGGGGCCGGCAGCACGCCAGAATTCTGGCTGTGCTGCATCGGCTTCTAGCAAGGGGGAATCGGGCTTGGACATGTTGAAAGTGTAAGGGAGAACGGCAAAGGCGTCATCTTGCAATGGAATTCCCGATAAGCAAGGAAGAAAATCAGCTTGATTGACTGCAGGCAATCGGTGGCAAGGCGGGATCACATAGGTTGAGTCAAGAATGAAGACGACGCAGAAAACTGGCTCCTTCTCATGGCCCCCATTACAATGCCTACCATGTTTTCCTCCCTTTCTGTCGAACATGTCCTAACCCTGTTGCCGGCACATGCGCGTAGCGTCGAGATTGAGGTCGTCGATCAAACCGGTTCCACCAATGCCGACTTGCTGGCGCGTTTGCCCCAACTGTGTAATCCGGTACTGCGGGTGGCAGCCAGACAGACAGCTGGGCGTGGACGGGCCGGCAGAAGCTGGCAAGCAGCGCCTGAAGGGGCATTGCTGTGTTCCCTGGCATGGCCGTTTTTTCGACCGTTGCAGTCGCTATCTGGCTTGACCTTGGCGACGGGAGTAGTGCTGGCTGAAATCCTACAGCAGTTCGACGTTCCGGCGCGTCTGAAGTGGCCCAACGATGTGTTGCTGGGAGAGGGCAAGCTAGCCGGCATCTTGGTAGAAACCGCGCCGTTATTGCCGGGGAGCGGTACCTGGGCTGTGATCGGCATTGGCATCAACCTGGCCTTGCCTCCTGCGCCCATTCTCCAAGGTAACGCAATAGCCCACGCACCGCAGTTGCTCAAGCAGCGCAATGAAGTACTGGCGGCACTGGTAGGCGCTTTAGCTGAAGCCCTGCCGCGTTTTGCACGCCATGGCTTGTCACCTTTTGTTGCAGAATGGAACCAACTGCATGCCCATGCCAATCAGGACGTCGTCATCCTGGATCAGGGGCGTCTGCTGCATCAAGGCAAGGCAGTCGGTATCGATACCACCGGACGGCTGATACTGGAGACCAGCGAAGGGCAGGTGAACGTGACCGCTGGCGATGTCTCGCTGCGGTCGCAAGCTGTTTGGACGTCAATCTCACCGCTCTCTTCTTCGTCGCAACCATGCAAAGGATGACGCCATGCTGCTACTGATCGATATGGGTAATACCCGCATCAAATGGGCGCTGACTCCGCATCCGGCGCATGCGATGGATGCCGCGGCACAGAAACCCGGTATCTGGCAAACGGCTGGGGTGACGCTGCATGCCGAGGCCGAGACCCTGCTGGCGCAAGCTGTGGCTGGCCATTCCTTGCGGCAGGTGCTGGTGTCGAATGTAGCAGGACCAGTGTTGCGTGCGCGTCTGGAATCCTGCCTGTTGCGGGCCGCAGGTGTGACCCCCGAACAGATCGACTGGTTCAGCGCAACGCCTAGCGCTGGTGGCGTGCGCAATTGCTACCCGCTGTCCGCACAACTCGGAGCGGATCGGTTTGCGTCGGTGATTGGTGCACGCGCCCTGTATCCAGATCAGCCGTTGATAGTCGTGACCTGCGGTACCGCCACGACGATTGATGCCCTCGATAGTAGCGGAGAATTTTTAGGCGGCATGATTTTGCCGGGGTTAGGGCTGATGGCCAAGGCGCTGGCGGGCAATACTGCCCAACTACCTGAGATCGGGGAAGCCCTTGAGTTGTCGTCACACTTTGCCAACAATACCTCGGACGCCATCATCAGTGGTTGCCTGAATGCCCATGCCGGTGCCATCGAACGTGCCCTGCAGACGCATCCTGAAGCGACAGCAGCCGTGCAATGTATCCTTTCCGGAGGCGCAGGAGCCATGGTTGCGCCACATCTGACGGCTCCAATCACCATGGTTGAAAATTTGGTGTTAATTGGCCTGCATGTGGTGGCCATGGAACAGGGGCGCGCATGTTGAACTTCCTGTTGTTATTGCTGGTCGCGATCAATGCCGGCTTGTTTGTTTATCAACAGGATGCCCTGCCTTCATTTTTTCCCGAAGAGCACGAACCCACCCGCCTGAGCCAGCAGTTGAATCCTGACAGGATCCAACTATTAAGCCTGCCAAGCTCGGATGAAGACGAGGCGCAGGGTGAGGGCAGCGCGGAAGTAGTGGACCCACCGGAAGGCGC
>JBBSSV010000052.1:0-9735 GCA_038241705.1 Burkholderiales bacterium
TAATTGTGGGGCCGAGAGGTTGGTGGCAATAGAAAAGGTGGATTGAGTATAGGCTGGCAAGCAGCACCCAATCAGCAGCAAGAGAGCCATGATTTTCTGCACGGACGTGTTCCAGACGGGTTTTTGCGCAATGCTTGTTTTGCCAGCCTGCTTCAATAACGAAACTTCCATGGATTATTGAATCCTTCCAAGACGATTCCTGCGCAGGAGCTTGCAAGACAGAGGAATAAAATAAGTAGCTTTAACCCAAAAATATTTATTAAAAGCACTTCTTCTCGAACACAATTTCTTTTTAGAAACCAAAGAATCAGTATAGGCGTAGCTCTGCCTTGTAGGCCAGACCGCCCGTAAGCACAAGTAACGGCACTACTTAGTACCTTGATTTAATAAATTATTCTCGCCGCTGTCAAAATGTTCATGCTTTTGAATTCGGGAGCATGCCTTTGTTAAAAAAATATTCACAAACCAAATAATTTGTTAAATGTTTCAAAACATTTTCTTTTTCCAGCTCTTCTTTAAAAACCACGAATACCTGTGGTGTTATTAAGTGAACCGTTTGTTGATGTCTTGACAACCTAATCATTAAACGGTAAAACCCGGCATAGAAACATCCGGTTACGTTGCTGTAAATTTTTTTCGAGCAACACGTTGCAAGGTCGAGACAATTCTTGGAAGAGCAATCAGGGTCACTCCTGCTTTACAGCAAAACATGCTTGCCGAAATCCGGCAATCTGAGGGCAGCGTTCCCTTGGGGCAGTATTTCTTTGATCAGAAGCCCCTCAATCTAACCCTCGCAGCTAACTTTCTTCACAAGGAAGCACCATGAAATGGAAAGGTAATCGCCAAAGCAGTAATGTCGAAGACAGGCGTGGCATGCGCTTGGGCGGACGTTCGGTTGGGTTGGGAACAGTCGCCATTGCTTTGGTGGCTTCTTACTTTTTCGGGGTTGACCCGGGCATGGTTATCAACGCGCTGAGTGGCGGTGGCTCTTCAGCACCGATCGCTGGCCAAGCGCCACCGGCAGATGATGCAAAGGCGCAGTTCGTTGCCACTGTCCTGGGCGACACGGAAGATGTCTGGAGCGCCGTCTTCCGCCAGGGGGGTGCTAATTACACAGCACCGAAGCTGGTCCTGTTTTCCGGTCAGACGCCCACTGCCTGCGGCACCGGCCAATCTGCCAGCGGGCCGTTTTATTGCCCAGCGGATCAAAATGTCTATATTGACTTGCGTTTTTACGAGTTGATGCAGGAGCGCTTCGGCGTCTCAGGCGAGTTTGCCCAAGCCTATGTCATCGCCCATGAAGTTGGCCACCATGTGCAATATTTACTGGGTATCACGCAACAAGCGCAAGAGGCCCAGCGCCGACTGGGCGGCGCCGACGCGAATGCTGTCTCGGTCCGGGTGGAGTTACAGGCGGATTGCTTTGCCGGAGTCTGGGCTCATCATGCCAATACTGCGCGCCAAATCCTGGAAGACGGCGATGTTGAAGCCGGCCTGAATGCAGCCAGCGCCATCGGCGACGATGCCTTGCAGCGCCAGTCTCAGGGAGAAGTGGTGCCCGACTCCTTCACCCATGGCAGCTCGGCCCAACGGGTACGCTGGTTTAAACGCGGTATCGAACAGGGACAGGTAGAGGCCTGCGACACCTTTGATGCGAAGACGCTCTGAAGGAGCATCGACATTGATTAGTGGCAGCGGCTTTCCTGGCGGAACTTTTCCTTGGTGTTACCTGCCTTATTCATGCCCTTACTTTCAGGCTTTTGCCCCTTATGGCGCACTTTGGTACCCTGCATTTTCTTGACCTCGAAACCACCGGCACCAATCCGGTCATGGACCGTATCACCGAAATCGGCATTGTCACAATGAAAGAAGGCCAGCTGTCGCACTGGTCCACGCTGGTCAACCCTGAAATCGGCATTTCTCCCTTCATTCAAAAGCTGACTGGCATCACCGATGCTATGGTGCGCGACGCGCCTAAGTTTGGCGACTTGCATGATGCCCTGCGCCAACGTCTCGAAGGCGGCATTCTGGTGGCCCACAATGCACGCTTTGACTATGGGTTTTTGCGCAATGCATTCAAACACACGGGCACGACCTGGCGCTGTCCGACGCTATGCACTGTCAAGCTCTCCAGACGGTTGTTTCCGCAAGAATCCCGGCACAATCTAGACACTCTGATCGTGCGTCACCAGTTAGATGCTAGCGCCCGCCATCGTGCCTTGGCCGATGCCGATCTGTTGTGGCAACTGTGGAATACGCTGCAGGCGGCGGTCTCGCCAGATACCTTCACTGCCGCGCTGGAGGCGCAATTGGAGCGTCCCACCCTGCCGCCGCACTTGAATCATGAGGCTCTTGACCAGATGCCAGATACGCCCGGGGTGTATCTGTTCTATGGCGACAATCAACTGCCGCTGTACGTGGGGAAAAGCATCCATCTGCGCCAGCGGGTACTGTCGCATTTCAACGCTGACCACCGTCTGTACAAGGACATGCGCCTATCACACCAGATCCGCCGCGTGGAATGGCGCTGCACTGCGGGTGAAACTGGGGCGCTTCTGCTAGAGGCGCAACTGATTAAAGACATGCAACCCATCCACAACAGGGTGTTGCGGCGCCAGCGCGAACTCTGTGCCTGGCAATTGCGGCCCGCCCAGCACGGACACTTGCAACCTGTGCTGGCCTATGCCAGTGAAGCAGACTTTGGTCATGCCGAAGGCCTATACGGACTATTTCGCTCGCGGCGTCAGGCAGAAGAGGTGTTGCGTGAACTAGCAGAGCAGCACAATCTGTGTTTAGCCACGCTGGGGCTGGAAAAGACCGGCGTCAACAAGCCCTGTTTCGCCCGCCAACTGCAGCGCTGTAGCGGGGCCTGTGTCGATGCAGCAGAACGCAGCGTGCACCAGCAACGCCTGCAGCAGTCCTTAGAAAAGCTGAAAATCCTTACCTGGCCCTATACCGGACCAGTCGCCCTAATCGAGGCTGATAAGGATGGAAAATGCGACTGGCACGTGGTCAACAACTGGTGTTATCTGGGAACGGTCAAGGGCGTAGGCAGCAGGCGTGCAATGCTGAAAAAGCAGGCCAAGGCGCTATTGACCAACTCTCCTGAACGCCCACTTTTTGATCGCGACACCTACAATATCCTGACCCGCGCTCTAGAACAGGGGCGGCTTGGAATTGAGCTACTGGCTTCACAAGTGCCCGACGTCGCGCCGCGGCGCACTGCCTGAAACCCGGCAAGCATCATGCCCCGCCATCGTTCCGGCTATTCCGGAATTTCGGACGCATCACCGCTAGAGGCCTCGCTGCTTGCCAGCGCATCCTGGCGGCGCATTTGCTCATCCGGCGGCACGATCTCCTGGCAAGTAGCAATCCACCACTGGTTGCCACAGCGGTCACGCACGCTGCCGCGCCGGTCTCCCTGCGGGGTGTCTTCTAGCTCACATACCGGCTCTGCACCTGCCTGCAGCGCCCGGCTATACACCGCATCGGCATCGTTGACATAGACATACAGGCTGGCGGGCATGGCTGCAGCGCTGTCGACCCTGCTCACCTTCAAAATCGAGTCCCCAATTTTGAGTTGAGCGTCCAGCACACTGCCATCGGGACGCGTGCTGCGATGCTCTTCTACCGCACTAAACGCCTGCATGGCAAATTTGATCACCGTTTCGGGCTGGGTCACCAGCAGATAGGGCGTCACTCTGTGAAATCCTTCGGAAGCGGCGGAAACTGTCATGTCAACTCCTGTTGTCAAAAAACGCGAACGCAGCGTGAGCGTAGGCAGGGTGCCTCAGCATTATTTCGTGGCAGCCATGCTGGGCTTATGATGCGTATTCGATTCTCTTTTGCGAAACAACACCATGAAAAAGGTTGTCTGGGTCACTTCCGACAACGCAGCTATAGGCACCGCCCTTTGTCAAGCATTCGCCAGTCAAGGTTACCGAGTGAATATACTGCAGTTCGGCACACCCTTGCCTTCGCCTGCAACAGCGACTTCTCACGGTGCAACTGCGTCCTATCAACCAATCGTTTTCGACGCAGCCTCCCTGGTCGACACTGACGCCATCCAGCATTGGCTTGGGCAGCAACAAGCACAAACGGGGCCAGCAGACACCTTACTGCACGTCGCAGCGACGCTTGACAGTGCCTACGACACAAACAACTTGCGTACCATGCTTGACGTTGTGCATGCTGGCATGATTCAGCGCCAGCACGGACGCATCATTCTGGTCCTGCCTGCTCATCACTCGGACTCGCCCAATACGAGCGACCTGTCCAACAACTGGATACGTGGGCTGGCGCAGCAAGGCCTAGGACAAGGGGTTACAGTTAACGCCATCCGTGCAAGCTTGTCTTCTACCGTAATCGAAACGCCCGATTCCAGTTCACCTGCAACTGCAAAGCCCGCAAACGACTTGTCCAAGCTCGACGCGCCCTCTTCTGTGCACTTGGGTCAAGCAGAAGAAGTCGCAAACCTGGCGCTCTGGTTGGCGTCAGCCGAAGCCGCATCTCTCACTGGCGCCACATTTGTCATCAACGGTCCACATTAAACTCTTATCGTTGCCTTGCACCCTTCATGATCGCTGACGCGGCTCGGTGCGCCGGGTCAGGCGTCGTTCGACCGCATGCGACAGCACCTGGAACTCCATGTTGGTGAAGCCCACTGCGCCCACTGGCCCCGACACAAAGTCATAGCTCGGGTTGACGGGAAAAAGATAGCTATCCAAAAGGACCAGGCTGGTGCGACAGGCCGGGTTGGCGGTATAGAACTGCGACTTCAGCTCTTGCCAGACGGCGTCACCCAACCAGCCATGCAGAAAGAGCTGGTTGGGGAAAAGCGAGCTATCTACATCAAGATAACCGCGCTGCTGGGGAGACAGAACCGGGTGCGAGAGTGACTCTTCGCATACAAATAAATTGGCCCATCCTTCACCAAGTTCGACGATTTTTTCGGTCTGGCAAGAGGGATAGGTCAGTAGCAACTCCCACTTGCATTGCAGTTCAAGACGCTTTTCCAGACCATTACGGTCACTCCAAGAAGACTGGCCATCGCTGATCGTAAACTGGGTGCTCATTACCTGAGCCACTAAAGTGGGCTCTAGTTTGCGCAGGGCATCGAGGTTTTCGTGCAGATTCCAGAATAGCCACTTAGCGCGCTCGCCCGTACTCATGCCATCCAGCTCTGCCATAGAACGCTGGCCACAGACTTCCATGGCGTTCATGGCGTCACGCCGTAGCTTTTCATTCATGTCGTTCATCTCGAAATGCGCCTGATGCATCAGTTTGTCTTCCATAGGCTGCTCCTGTACGGATGGCGTTGCGACCCGCCTGAAGGAGGCCGCGAGATGGTAAGGGGGGGAGCGTAAGCGAAAGAATGCACTCCCCGACGGCAAGACTACCTAGTGCATCTGCCCGACCGAAGTGCAGGGATCGCGCTGAGACAGCGAAACACTTGTCATGCTTAACAACTCTGACAGACACATTCGCGCGGATATCCCGCCAATGCAGGAAAACTCTCCTATGAATGACGACTCTCATTATCGGATTGCCTGATGACTTGTTCGCTTGCGCCATATCAAGCTCGCAGCGCTCATCTTTGCATTGACAGTTACAGCTTCAGAAAATAAGCCAAACGTCAAAATTTATATCGAACTTGCGCAACTTTTTGAAAAAGTTTTTTAACACAGGTTCGCCCAACGCTTCTGGCGTGTTGGCCGCCCATTGACTTGGGTATCAGATGATTGTTCCAGTGCCATTTATCAACTGTACCGACAGTCAGGTGCTTTACTCTTGATTGGCATTTCGTACTCCATCCAGATTGCTAACCAGACGACTCCGCATGAACCCTCAACTTCGCAGCGTCTTGCATTATCTTGAAAAAAATGACCTCAAACTAGTCACGGCCGAATCCTGTACAGCCGGCTTGATTGCCTCGACTCTAGCCGAAGAACCGGGCAGTGGTAGCTGGCTCGATAGCGCCTATGTTACCTATTCAGTTGCGGCCAAGATCCGTTGCTTGCAAGTGCGCCAGGAAACCATAGACCGCTGCAACCTTACCAGTGAAGCTGTGGCGCGTGAAATGGCCGAAGGGGCACTGCGCCAGAGTGAGGCCAATGTCGCGCTCGCCACAACTGGTTTGGCCGGACCCGGTAAGCAGGATGGCATTCCTGCAGGAACAATTTGCTTTGCCTGGGCCTTTGCACGCGGTCATGGCATGCATGTGTTTTCAGAAACGAAGCGCTTCAAGGGCGAGCGAAATGAAGTGCGACAAGCCAGCGCCGACTATGCGATCTCGCGCATTTGGCACTACCATCAGGAATTACTGCAAAAACAACAAGCCAGCCAGTCAGCAATGACAAGGCCAGCCATTACCGTTTATGAGGACCCTGCATGAATTCCCTGTGTGACCCCGCCACTCAACACGCTGTCATCCAGACACTGTGCGTCACCCCCAAGTTCGATGTCCAGGCCGAAGTCGCGCATCGCATCGATTTTTTGTATACCCAACTGCGTCAAAGTGGCTTGCGCAGTCTGGTCTTGGGCATCAGCGGCGGTGTGGATTCGCTGGCAGCGGGCCTACTGGCGCAAAAGGCCGTTGAAAAACTGCGTGCGGACGGCTACGACGCCACCTTCATCGCCATGCGCCTACCTTATGGCGTTCAGCATGACGAGGACGATGCCGCCCATTGCTTGGAGGTGATCCAGCCTGACCGCACCATCACCACCGACATCAAGCCCGCCACTGACCTGTTACTGGCAGAACTGCTGGAAGGCGGCTTGACGTTCAATACCCCAGCGCAGCAGGATTTTGTGGTGGGCAATATCAAGGCACGTCAGCGCATGGTGGCCCAATATGCTGTGGCCGGTGCCATGCAAGGGCTGGTGATCGGCTCGGACCAGGCGGCAGAAGCGCTGATGGGATTTTTCACCAAGTTCGGTGACGGCGCTTGCGACCTCACGCCTTTAACCGGCCTGACCAAGCAACGCGTACGCGCGCTGACACAAGCCTTGGGCGCGGCGGACTCTCTGGTCTACAAAGTGCCGACAGCCGACCTGGAAAGCTTGACGCCGATGCGTCCGGATGAGATGGCGTTTGGCGTGACCTATCAGGATATCGACGATTTTCTCGAAGGAAAAACGCTGGATGAAGCTGCCTGCACCACCATCTCGCGCCACTATTACGGTTCGGCTCACAAGCGCGCCTTGCCGATTACGCCAGCACCGCTGGAAGCTTCGAATGCACGGGCGAGTCAGAAAGAACGCTAGGCTGCCAGAAGAGCCAGCGCTCTCGCGATGAGCATCCCTGCCTTGCTTTCCATAAAAAAAGCCCGGAGCACAACAGGTGTGTTCCGGGCTTTTTGGCGTCGTCCCGCCTTTTAGGCAGGTGCGTCAGGCTGGACCTAGCCGAAGAATTCCTTCACTTTGTCGCGCCAAGACTTACTGTGCGGACTATGACGCGAGCCGCCTTCGTTGGTGGATTCATCCAACTCACGCAGTAAATCCTTTTGGCGGTCGGTCAGCTTCACCGGCGTTTCGACTACGACTTGGCACAGGAGGTCACCTGGCATGCCGGAGCGCACACCCTTGATGCCCTTGCCGCGCAGACGGAAAGTCTTGCCCGACTGGGTTCCTTCAGCCACGGTAAAGGACACCTTGCCAGTCAGAGTCGGCACTTCGATTTCGCCGCCCAAGGCCGCTGTAGCAAAGGAAATCGGCATCTCGCAATGCAGGTTGTCTTCGTCACGCTCAAAGACCGGATGCGGCTTGATGTGGACTTCCACGTATAGGTCGCCCGCCGGACCACCGTTCAGGCCGGGTTCGCCATTGCCGCTGGAGCGGATGCGCATGCCATGGTCGATACCTGCCGGAATCTTGACTTCTAGCGTCTTCTGGCGCTTGACCCGACCTGCACCATTGCAACTGGTGCAGGGCTCCGAAATCATCTGACCCGAACCCCGGCAGGTTGGGCAAGTCTGCTGAATGCTAAAGAAGCCCTGCTGCATCCGAACCTGGCCGTGCCCGCCGCAGGTGCTGCATGTTTCAGGCGTGGTGCCAGGCTTGGCGCCCGAGCCATCACAGGTATCGCATGCATCCCAGGACGGCACCCGGATAGTGGTGTCGAAGCCCTTGGCCGCCTGTTCCAGCGTAATTTCCAGGTTGTAGCGCAAGTCGGCACCGCGGTACATCTGCGGCCCACCGCGTCCGCCCCGCCCACCGGCAGCAGCAGCCCCAAAGATATCACCGAAGATATCGCCAAAAGCGTCGGAGAATCCCCCAGCGCCGCCACCAAAACCACCACCGCCCATGTTGGGATCGACGCCTGCATGGCCATAGCGGTCATAGGCTTCCCGCTTCTGCGGGTCAGCCAGAATTTCGTAGGCTTCCTTGGCTTCCTTGAATTTGTCTTCCGCGCCCTTGCTGTCGGGATTGCGGTCAGGATGGTGCTTCATCGCCAGCCTGCGGTAGGCCTTTTTAATGTCATCCTCGGAGGCGCTCTTCCCTACCCCCAGCACTTCGTAATAATCGCGCTTCGCCATATTGTCACTATTAATTTATGCTTACGAAAACGCCGAGTCAGGGTCGCATCTCTGCTTCTCCGCTCGGCGCATGTCAGGGCAACGTCCGTTGCCCGACTAGGATGTCTTACTTGTCCTTGACTTCCTTGAAGTCAGCATCCACCACATCATCGTCATCCTTGGGCTTGGATTCGGCACCACCTTCGGCACCCGTCGCACCTTCGGCCGCACCGCCAGCAGCCTGCTGTGCTTGCATGTCGGCATAGATCTTCTCGCCCAGTTTCTGCGATGCCTCGGTCAGCGTCGCCGTCTTGGCATCAATGTCGGCTTTGTCCTTGCCTTTCAGGGCTTCTTCCAAGTCCTTGATGGCGGCCTCGATCTGTTCCTTCTCGGCGGCATCAAGCTTGTCGCCATGCTCGGTCAAAGACTTGCGAGTGGTGTGTACCAAAGCATCGCCTTGGTTGTGGGCTTCGGCCACTTCCTTCAAGCGCTTATCTTCCTCGGCGTTGGCTTCAGCATCCTGCACCATATTCTGGATCTCTTGCTCGGTCAGTCCGGAGTTGGCCTTGATGGTAATCTTGTTTTCCTTGCCGGTAGCCTTGTCCTTGGCGCCCACGTGCAGGATGCCGTTCGCATCGATGTCGAAGGTGACTTCGATCTGCGGCGTACCACGGCCGGCGGGTGGAATGCCCTCAAGGTTGAATTCGCCCAACCCCTTGTTACCGGTTGCCATCTCACGCTCACCCTGATAAACCTTAATGGTCACGGCCGGCTGGTTGTCGTCAGCAGTCGAGAACACCTGGCTGAACTTGGTCGGAATAGTAGTGTTCTTGTGGATCATCTTGGTCATCACGCCGCCCAGGGTTTCGATTCCCAAGGAGAGCGGCGTCACGTCTAGCAGCAACAGATCCTTACGGTCGCCCGAGAGGACCGAACCCTGGGTCGCAGCGCCCACGGCCACGGCTTCGTCGGGGTTGACGTCCTTGCGCGGCTCTTTGCCGAAGAATTCCTTGACCTTTTCCTGCACCATGGGCATGCGGGTCATGCCGCCGACCAGGATGATGTCATCAATGTCGGTCACCTTGACACCGGCGTCCTTGATGGCGATGCCCAGCGGGATCAGAGTCTTGGAAATCAACTCCTCAACCAGGGACTCCAGTTTGGCCCGGGTGATACGCAGGTTCAGGTGAACCGGTGCACCATTGGCCATGGCGATGTA
>JBBSSV010000053.1:0-9731 GCA_038241705.1 Burkholderiales bacterium
ATACTACGCGCCCAACCAGTGCGACGTGTATGTCGTGCATCAGGGCGCAGCCGCCCAGTTGCAGGCAAGCGTGCTGGCCGAACGTCTGCGCGATGCGGGTCTGGATGTTGTGTTACATTGCGCCTCCGCAAGCGCCGGCAGCAGTTTCAAGGCACAGATGAAGCGTGCCGACAACAGCGGCGCAGCGTTCGCTCTGGTCCTCGGCGAGGACGAAATGACGCAATCCGCGGCCAGCATCAAGGCCCTGCGGGCTGACCACGGCAGCGAACAGGCCAGCATTCCCTTTGAGGACGTTGTGGAGTATGTCGTTGACCAGATCATCGGTCAAGGCGAACATGACCATGGCGACCACGTTCACTATCATCCCTGACTGAATTCCCGACATGGCCTACGATCACGAAGAACAAGAGCAGCTTGCTACCATGAAGGCGTGGTGGAGAAAATACGGTAACCTCATTACTTGGAGTTTAATCGTTATCCTGGGCGGCTATGCTGCTTGGACCGGTTGGAATGCTTACCAGCGCAATCAGTCAACTCAGGCTGCCCAGCTGTATGAGTCCGTCCAGCAATCCTTGGAAAGCGGCGACAATACCAAGGTGCAGCGCGCTGTGACCGACATGCAAGACCGTTTTGGAAAAACCTTGTACGCCTCTATGAGCGGCCTGGCAGCTGCCAAATCTGCTGTGGATGCTGGCGACAGCAAGACCGCAAAAACTCAGTTGCAATGGGTTATCGATCATGCCAAGGACGAGGCCTATCAAGCGATTGCCAAGGTGCGCCTAGCAGGTCTGTTGCTTGATGAGAAATCTTACGACCAGGGCCTAGAGCTGTTGGCGGGTGTCAAACCGGCCGAGTTCGCAGCCTTGGTTGCAGACCGCAAGGGCGACATTCTGGTAGCTCAGGACAAGCTTGCCGAAGCGCGCAGCGCCTACCAGGAAGCCTTGAATAAATCCGATGAAAAGGATCCTGCGCGACCACTCATCCAGATCAAGCTTGACGCCTTGGGTGGCGTGGGCAAGACAGCTGCCTGACAAGACAAGGAAAAACATGCGTTTGATGCCTGTACTCAGTGGATTGACTGCCATGCTGGTGTTGGCCGGCTGCGCTTCACTCAATCCTTTCAGTAGCAAGGTCCCGCCTCGCAATCCGCCAGCGGCGTTGGTTGACTTTAAGCCTGCTGCCCAGTTGCGAACCGTCTGGAGCAGCAACATCGGCTCCTCCGCCAATTACGGATTGACACCGGCCACCGCACGTGGTGATGTCTTCGTCGCTTCGGCAACAGGCAACATTGCCCGCATCAATGTCGCTAATGGCTCGCAGGTTTGGCGCATCAATGCCAGCACGTCCATTACTGCGGGCGTAGGCACGGATGGCTTGACGGTGGCTGTTGGCGGCGCTGACGGCATGGTGCTAGCGTTCGGTCATGACGGCCAGTTGTTGTGGAAGGCGCAAGCGTCCAGCGAAGTCTTATCGGCGCCCGCGGTGGGTGAAGGCGTGGTCGTGGTCCGGAGTCTGGATAATCGCATTACAGCCTATGATGCTCTGACAGGCAGCCAGCGCTGGACCTTGCAGCGGCCGGCGCCTTCGCTGAGCCTGCGCGCAGCCCCTGGGATCATTATTGCGCATTCGACGGCCTTTGTTGGCATGCCGGGTGGCCGCTTACTTGCCTTGGATCTTGCCAATGGCGCGCCGCGCTGGGAAGTCTCTGTTGGTGACCCCCGGGGGGCGACTGAACTGGAGCGCGTCGCCGACGTCTCTGGCTTCCCATTGCTAATCGGCTCGACCATTTGCGCGACGTCCTATCAGGGACGGGTGGGTTGTGTGGAAGCCGCCAGTGGGACGGGGGGCTGGTCCAAGCCCCTGTCCAGCGCTGTTGGCGTCGGGGGCGACGAGCAATTGATTTTTACTGCCGATGACCATGACATTGTGAATGCCTTTACGCGTGACAGCGGCGTCAGCGTCTGGCGCAATGACAAACTCAAGAATAGAGGTCTGACGGCACCCATCGTGTTCGGGCAGGGTGTGGCCGTTGGTGATAAGCAGGGCTTTCTTCATTTGTTGTCACGTGAGGATGGCGCCTTTGTCACCCGTGCCGAAACTGGTAAGAGCGCGATTTTGGGCCGCCCAGCAGTGGTCGGCACTACCCTTGTTGTACAAACCCAGGCTGGAGCAGTGATCGCATTGACGATCGGACAATGATTGAATGAAGCCTGTTATTGCATTGGTGGGCCGACCGAATGTTGGCAAATCCACACTTTTTAACCGATTCACGCGCTCTCGTGACGCGTTGGTGGCCGACATTCCGGGCTTAACGCGTGATCGCCATTATGGAGAGGGGCGGCTGGGGGAACGGCCTTTCTTGGTCATCGATACCGGAGGTTTCGAGCCGGTGGCCAAGGAAGGTATCATGCACCAAATGGCTAGGCAGACGCGCCAGGCCGTGGCCGAAGCTGATGCTGTGATTTTTCTGGTGGACGGGCGTCAAGGCCTGACACCGCATGACAAGACCATCACTGACTATCTGCGCAAGACCGGACGTCCGGTCTTGCTGGTGGTGAACAAGTCCGAAGGCATGCGCTACACGGCTGTCACAGCTGAGTTCTATGAGTTGGGCCTGGGCGACCCGTACGTCATTTCAGCTGCGCATGGCGACGGCGTCATGGATCTGGCGGATGAGGCCTTGAATGCTGCTTTTGAGAAAATGCTGCCCGAGGCAGATGCTGATTCGCCTGATCGAGGGACCAAAGTCGCCGTAGTCGGTCGCCCCAACGTGGGCAAGTCGACCCTAGTCAACACCTTGCTGGGCGAAGAGCGCGTCATTGCTTTTGATTTGCCGGGCACTACTCGCGACGCCATTGAGATTGGTTTCGAGCGCGATGGCAAGCCCTATACCCTGATTGACACAGCTGGCATTCGCCGCCGTGGCAAGGTGTTTGAGACCATAGAAAAATTTTCCGTGGTCAAGACATTGCAGTCGATCTCTGAAGCCAACGTGGTCATCCTGTTGCTGGACGCACAGCAGGACATTTCGGAACAGGATGCGCACATTGCAGGTTTCATTCTGGAGTCAGGCAGGGCATTGGTGGTAGGGGTCAATAAGTGGGATGGCCTGACCAGCGAACGCCGCGATGAAATCAAGCACGAAATTGATCGTAAGCTTGGCTTTCTGTCATTTGCTAAGTTTCACTACGTGTCTGCGCTGAAGTCCACCGGCATCAACCAGATGATGAAATCGGTAGACGCGGCCTACGCGGCGGCAACGGCTAATCTGCCCACCCCCAAGCTGACGCGGGCTTTGCAGGAGGCGGTCGAACACCAGCAGCCACGCCGCAAAGGCTCAATCCGTCCTAAGCTGCGTTATGCACACCAGGGTGGGCAGAATCCACCTGTAATTGTGGTGCATGGCAGTGCGCTGGAAGCGGTTGACGCAAGTTACAGGCGCTATCTGGAAAAACATTTTCGCGAAACTTTCTCCTTGCTTGGCACTCCACTGCGTATTGAGTTACGCTCTGGGAAGAACCCATTCGCGCCTACAAAAAAATAGGCGGGGTTGCGTCTGATAGTGCATTCATAACAATATCAAGCAGACGAGACTCTTGAATTTTGACAAGATGCCTCCACCTCCTAATCACAATTACATAATGGAGCTTTCATGAGCAATAAAGGGCAACTCTTACAAGACCCGTTTCTCAATACCTTGCGTAAGGAACATATTCCAGTGTCCATCTATCTGGTCAATGGCATCAAGTTGCAAGGGCATATCGAATCTTTTGACCAGTACGTGGTATTGCTGCGTAACACCGTCACTCAGATGGTCTACAAGCATGCGATTTCGACCGTTGTGCCTTCCCGGGCAGTCAATCTCAGCCTAGACAATAGCGCTGATTAGTGCAGCTACCTTCCGCTCAATCTAAAACCCGCGCCGTTCTGGTTGGCGTTGATTTCGGCAAAGGCGATTTCATTTCCAGCCTCGAAGAGCTAGTTCTTCTGACCCAGGCCGCTGGTGCTGAACCGGTTGCCACGATCACTGCCAAGCGGGCCAGCCCCGATTCGGCACTGTTCGTCGGGTCTGGCAAGGCTCTTGAAATCGGTGACACAATTGACGATCTCGAAGCCGAGGTCGTCATATTCAACCATGCACTGACTCCTGCGCAGCAGCGCAACTTAGAGCGGCGACTTAGCACCCGCGTCATCGACCGTACCAGTCTGATCCTGGATATTTTTGCCTTGCGCGCCAAAAGCAACGAAGGCAAAGTGCAGGTAGAGCTTGCTCAGCTTCAACATCTAGCTGCCCGTTTAGTCCGCAACGTGCCCTATTATGAGCAGCAAAAAGGGGGTATTGGCCTGCGAGGCCCTGGTGAAACCCAACTGGAAACCGATCGTCGTCTTTTAGGGGTGCGCATCAAGGCTTTACGTACCCGCCTGGAAAAGCTGAAAAATCAGCGCAGCACCCAACGCCGCGCCCGCGGGCGCAATCAAGTATTTTCTGTCTCCTTAGTGGGCTACACCAACGCCGGTAAGTCCACTCTGTTCAATGCCCTGACAAAAGCTGACACATACGTAGCCGACCAGCTTTTTGCCACGCTAGACACAGTTTCACGCCGCGTCTATCTAGGTGATGTGGGCGACGTAGTGATCTCAGATACTGTAGGCTTCATCCGAGAGTTGCCGCACCAGTTGGTGGCGGCCTTCCGCGCCACCCTTGAAGAAACCATTCGCGCCGATCTGTTGCTGCATGTAGTCGATGCTGCAAGCCCCACCCGGATGCAGCAGATCGAAGAAGTTAATAGTGTGCTCAAGGAAATTGGGGCAGAAGATATTCCCCAGATTCTGGTGTGGAACAAGATTGATACCGCCGGCCTTGAGGCCACTGTGGAGCGTGATGAATATGATAAACTTCGTCGGGTTTTTCTCAGTGCCCGTGAAGGAACTGGAGTGAATTTGCTACGTGAGGCATTAGCCGAATCTGCTATAGCAAACCGAACTTCAGACCCGAATGGCCAAATGCAACGTCCCGATTCTCCGGCTGAACGCCTGCAATAAGTCTGATTGGCCTCTTAAATATTAATACTTTTACGCTGGATTGCGATACATGCTCGTTCCCTTATTCAAGAAAGTTGGCTTGAAATTTTCGCTCAACGACCCGGGCTGGGGAAGGAACTCTCAAAACAACGAGAAACCCCCACAGCACGATGGCCGCAAGCCAGACGATGGACCGCCCGATCTCGACCAAGTCTGGCGTGATTTTAATCAGCGCATCACCCGCATCTTCGGTAACAAAAAGGGAGGTGGCGGGAATGGCAGTGGAGGCGGCGAAGGCGGCTCTGGTGGGGGCTTTCGTCCCGACGCCAAAGGCACAGGTATTGGCGTGGGCGTGGTGGTTGCCATCGCCTTCTTCCTTTGGTTGGCCAGTGGCTTCTTCATCGTTCAGGAAGGCCAGACCGCCGTCATCATGAGTTTCGGCAAATATAGCCACACTGCATCACCCGGTTTCAACTGGCGTGGGCCAGCACCCATTCAGTCACATGAGATTGTTAATGTCGCGCAAGTGCGGACAGTGGAAGTGGGGTATCGCTCCAGCATCCGCAACAAGCAATTGTCCGAGTCGCTGATGCTGACGGAAGATGAAAACATTATCGATATCCAGTTTGCGGTGCAGTATCGCCTGAAAAATGCTTCTGACTGGGTATTCAACAACCGCGACCAGAACAGCATCGTCAAGGAAGTCGCTGAATCTTCCATTCGTGAAGTAGTGGGCCATAACAAAATGGACTTCGTACTGTACGAAGGCCGGGCTAAGGTTGCGCTGGACGTGAATCAGCTGATGCAAAAAATTCTTGATCGTTATGGTGCCGGCGTGCAGGTGAGCAACGTGACCATGCTGGCCGTGCAGCCGCCCGAGCAAGTGCAAACTGCCTTTGATGACGCGGTACGTGCAGGTCAGGACCGCGAACGGCAAAAAAACGAAGGTCAGGCCTACGCCAACGACGTGATTCCACGTGCTCGTGGTGCAGCGTCGCGCCTGATGCAGGAATCGGAAGCCTATCGTTCTCAAATCGTAGCCAACGCCGAGGGTGAAGGATCACGTTTCCAACTGGTCATGGCTGAGTATCAGAAGGCACCCGGCGTGACCCGCGACCGACTCTACCTGGATACCATGCAGCAGATTTTCTCCAATACTACGAAGCTGATGATGGACGTGAAGGGCGGCAACAATCTGATTTATCTGCCTTTGGATAAATTGGTTTCTCAGACTGTGGCTGCGGAAGCGTCGCAATCTTCTGCTGCCACAGCGACCACCCGTCCCTCGCCGCCCGCTACCGGTTCTGCCGAGGCAGAACGTTTAAAGGCACTTGAAGATACACGGACTCGCGAAAGCGAAAGCGACAGCCGTAGCTCACGTGATCGGGAGACTCGCTAATGAACCGCATTATTTCTCTGGTGATTGCAGGACTGATCCTTCTGCTGATTCTGTCATCGACCCTATTCGTGGTGGATCAGCGCCAGCACGCAATTGTCTTCGCCCTGGGTGAAGTCAAGAAAGTGATTAGCGAGCCCGGTCTGCATTTCAAGTGGCCGCCGCCGTTCCAGAACGTGGTTTTTCTAGACAAGCGTATCCTAACGCTGGATACGCCCGAGCCGGATCGCTTCATCACAGCTGAAAAAAAGAACATTCTGGTTGATGCCTTTGTCAAGTGGCGCATCGTCGAGCCGCGTTTGTACTATGTCAGCTTCGGCGGTGATGAGCGTAATGCCGAAGGACGTCTGTCGCAAATCGTTAAGGCTGCCTTGAACGATGAACTCACCAAGCGGACTGTGCGCGAAGTCATTTCTGGCGAGCGCGGCAATGTCATGGAATCCATCCATCGCAAGGTCGAAGAAGAGGCCAAGCAGATCGGCGTGAAAATTGTTGATGTGCGCCTGAAGCGCGTTGATTATGTCGAACAGATCAATGCTTCGGTGTATGACCGGATGCGGGCTGAGCGCACACGGGTGGCGAACGAATTGCGCTCCACCGGTTTTGCCGAGTCTGAAAAGATTCGGGCTAATGCAGATCGCCAGCGCACCGTGATCCTGGCGGAAGCTTATCGCGAAGCCGAGCGCATTCGTGGTGATGGCGACGCAAATGCGTCACGCATTTATGCAGAAGCCTTCAGCCAGAATCCGGAGTTCTACAAGTTTTATCGCAGCCTCGAAGCCTATCGTGCCAGCTTCAAGGACAAGAAGGACATGCTTGTGGTCGATCCTGATTCCGAGTTCTTCAAGTATTTCAAGAAATCCGGAACCACTACGCCACGGTAAAGAAACCCGATAAAATAGCGCTTTGTTTTCCAGCGTTCTGGGCCGGCAAGCGGGAAGCGGGTGAGAGCAATCTTGCCTGAACTGCCAGCGAACCGGCCCATCTCTTGACTTCTGCAGGCTGATAGCACCAAGCCTCAGCAATCTTTGTTCGTTTCACTGGGCCGCCTGCTCCTCATTGCGGCCCCGTTTTTTGTAGCGCATTAACTTCCACATGCTGAATTGGCTTCTTCCTGAAAATATTGCTGACGTCCTGCCTTCCGAAGCACGCAAAATAGAAGAGCTGCGGCGGTCGATGCTCGACCACTTCCGCCTCTATGGCTATGAGCTCGTTATGCCGCCGATGCTTGAGTATCTGGAGTCGTTATTGCCGGTTCCCAGTCCCGACATGGCGTTGCGCATGTTTAAGCTAGTGGATCAGCTTTCGGGTCGTACCCTAGGCGTGCGGGCCGACATGACGATTCAGGTCGCCCGCATCGACGCCCATTTGCTCAACCGAAATTCGGTTACGCGTCTATGTTATGCCGGCAGCGTCCTGCATGCACGGCCTTCCGGACTGCATGCTAACCGTGAGCCCTTGCAGATCGGTGCCGAAATCTATGGCCATTCCGGACTTGAAGCAGATGCCGAAATCCAGGAACTGGCGCTTGGTTGCCTATCGTTGGCTGGCATGGAGGAAGTGCGATTGGATCTGTCCCACGCTGGGATTCTGCGGGCTATCCTTGCGCGCGACACCAAGGCCCAGGCGGACGAAGACTTGCTGTATTCGCTCTTGCAGAAAAAGGATGTGCCAGGCTTGCAGGATGCCACGCGCGGATATGAAAAACCGGTACAGTCCGCCTTGCTGGCGTTGACCCGTTTGTATGGCGACATTTCTGTCATTGACCGGGCTCGTCAGGCTTTCCTGGACAATGCAGGCATTCTCAAGGCGCTGGAAGAGTTGGAAGTGCTGGTGCGCTCGGCCCAGTTGGCGGGTGCTAGCGTGACCATCGACCTGGCCGACTTGTCAGGCTATCAGTATGAAAGCGGAATCATGTTTTCGATCTACGTGCCGGGGCTACCCAACGCTGTTGCTCGCGGTGGACGCTACGACCATGTGGGCGCAGCCTTTGGCCGGGCACGACCTGCAACCGGGTTTTCGATGGATTTACGGGAGTTGGCGCGCCTCCTCCCAAGCGCCCAGCCCAAGAAAGCCATCTGCGCTCCCTGGGGTACGGAGCCAGAATTGCGGGCGCTGATCAAGGCATTG
The DNA here is from genome assembly GCA_038241705.1 of Burkholderiales bacterium. Taxonomy (GTDB): domain Bacteria; phylum Pseudomonadota; class Gammaproteobacteria; order Burkholderiales; family Burkholderiaceae_D; genus JBBSSV01. Next base: position 8,549 of record JBBSSV010000053.1, read on the forward strand.
CGAGAGCAGGGTGAAGTCGTGATCCAGTGCATGCCTGGACAGGAAAGCTCTCCAGAGGAATTCGATTGCGATCGGGCAATCGTTTTGAATAATGGTAATTGGATTCTCAAAGAATAGGCAAAATGATGTCACAACAACGCAAGGCTAAAAACGTGGTCGTCGTCGGTACCCAGTGGGGCGATGAAGGCAAGGGCAAGATCGTCGACTGGCTGACCGATCATTCCGAGGCAGTGGTTCGTTTTCAGGGCGGCCATAATGCTGGGCACACCCTCGTCATCAATGGTGAAAAGACGGCCTTGCAGCTGATTCCTTCGGGCATTATGCGCGCGGGTGTCGCCTGCTACATCGGTAATGGCGTGGTGCTGTCAGTGCCGGATCTTCTGCGCGAAATTGACAAGCTCGAAGCGGCTGGCGTTGAAGTGGTCTCGCGTCTGAAAATTTCGGAAGCCTGTCCCATCATTCTGCCTTATCATACGGCCTTGGACGCGGCCCGTGAAGAAGCGCGCGGCGCCAATAAGATCGGGACCACTGGCAAGGGGATCGGTCCGGCCTACGAAGACAAAGTTGCCCGTCGTGCCATTCGCGTGGCCGACTTGCTGAACGAAAAGCGCTTTGCTGCCAAGCTACTTGAAAATCTGGATTATCACAACTTTGTGCTGACTCAGTACTTCAAGACCCAGCCGATCGATTATCAGAAAACCTTGGACGAGGCGCTGGCGTCAGTGCCGCGTATTCGCCCAATGGTGACCGACGTATCCAGTGCGCTGCATGCAACCTACAAGGCCGGCGGCAGCTTGCTGTTCGAAGGCGCGCAAGGCAGCTTGCTGGACGTCGACCACGGCACCTATCCCTACGTCACCTCCAGCAACTGCGTGGCCGGCAATGCTTCCACGGGTGCTGGCGTTGGTCCGGACATGCTGCAATATATTTTGGGCATCACCAAGGCTTACACCACCCGTGTCGGTTCTGGCCCATTTCCATCCGAATTGCCGACTGACCAAGGCGTGGGCAAGCATTTGGCAGCCATCGGCCATGAATTCGGCACCGTTACTGGTCGCCCTCGGCGTTGCGGCTGGTTCGATGCGGCGCTACTGAAGCGCTCGATCCAGATCAATGGCGTTACCGGCGTATGCTTGACGAAGCTCGATGTCATGGATGGACTGAGCACGATCAAGATCTGCAC